>JABJHA010000004.1:300000-394017 GCA_018662005.1 Rhodospirillaceae bacterium
CGCGCCCTGCGACGGTTGATGTTCAGGCATCCCCCCAACAATAACCAGCGGACCGTATCGCTGTTTTTGTCACTGGGTCATTACGACACGCTGGTGCATCGGCTCCACCGATCTTACCGGGCCCGCTGGCAGTGTATGGGCGAGGCGCTCGCAAAGCACTTACCTGACTCGTTTCGAGTGCCGACTTTCGGCGGCAGCAGTTTCTGGATCAGGGGTCCCGAAGGTCTTGACGCCGACGCCTTGGCAAAGGAAGCCTTGCAAAAGGGCCTGATCATTCAGCCCGGTCGGGTGTTCTTTTCATCGCGTAGCGCACCGGCGAATTACTTCCGCCTGGGATTTTCAGCCATTCCCATAGAGCGGATCGAGCCGGGCATTGCTATTCTTACCAGCCTAATCAAGGAATTTACCACTTCTTCATCTGACGTATAAGATCGCCAGCATCTGGCCCTATGCTGCCGGGCACAGGCTGTCTATCAATCATTTAGAATTCAGTTTGGATAAGGAATATTGATCATGACAAAAATGACCACGGAAGAAGCCTTCGTAAAAGTCTTGCAGATGCATGGCATCGAACATGCGTTCGGGATCATTGGTTCGGCCTTCATGCCGATTTCAGATCTGTTCCCGAAAGCCGGCATTCATTTTTGGGATGTCGCCCATGAAACCAACGGCGGCCTGATTTGTGACGGCTATACGCGCACAACCGGCAAGATGGCGATGGCGATAGCCCAGAACGGACCGGGCATCACCGGCTTTGTGACGGCGGTCAAAACGGCATACTGGAACCACACCCCGATGTTGCTGGTCACCCCGCAAGCGGCCAACAAGACCATTGGTCAGGGCGGCTTTCAGGAAGTCGAACAAATGGCCCTGTTCAAGGACATGGTCTGCTATCAGGAAGAAGTTCGCCATGCGACCCGGGTCGGTGAAGTTCTCAACCGTGTTATTGAAAAAGCGATCCGTGGTTCGGCCCCGGCCCAGATCAATGTTCCGCGGGATTTCTGGACCCAGGTGATCGATATTGAGCTGCCGCAGATCGTCAGGCTGGAACGCCCTGCCGGTGGTGCTGTGGCCATAGCCGATGCGGCAAAACTTTTATCGGAAGCCAAGTTCCCGGTGATCCTTTCAGGTGCCGGTGTTGTTATTGGCGGGGCCATTCCCGAATGTCAGGCTTTGGCTGAACGTCTTGATGCGCCGGTTGCCAGTGGTTATCAGCACAACGACAGTTTCCCCGGCAGTCACCCGCTGGCCGCAGGGCCGCTCGGCTACAACGGCTCGAAGGCAGCCATGGAACTTATCGCCCAGGCCGACGTGGTGCTGGCTTTGGGAACCCGGCTCAATCCGTTTTCAACCTTGCCCGGTTATGGCATTGATTACTGGCCCACGAACGCCAGTATCATTCAGGTCGATATCAATTCCGACCGTATTGGTCTGGCCAAGAAGGTCTCGGTCGGTATTTGCGGCGACGCCAAACTGGTTGCCAGGCAAATTCTTGATCAGCTTTCGGCGAACGCCGGTGACGCAGGGCGCGAAGAGCGTAAAGCGACAATCCATCAGGCCAAGTCATCGTGGCTGCAGGCGCTTTCCAGTATGGATCATGAAGACGATGATCCGGGCACCGACTGGAATGCAGAGTCCCGCAAGCGCGACGCCGACCTGATGTCACCGCGTCAGGCATGGCGCGCTATCCAAGCTGGACTTCCAGAGGACGCAATCATATCAAGTGACATTGGCAACAACTGTGCCATCGGCAATGCCTACCCGACTTTCGAGGAAGGCCGTAAGTATCTCGCCCCCGGCCTGTTCGGCCCGTGCGGATATGGCTTCCCGTCGATACTTGGGGCCAAGATCGGCAATCCCGATACCCCGGTTGTCGGTTTTGCCGGTGACGGCGCTTTTGGGATCTCCATGAATGAAATGATTTCTTGCGGCCGCGAAGAATGGCCCGCCATCACCATGGTGATTTTCCGTAACTATCAGTGGGGTGCGGAAAAGCGGAACTCGATCCTGTGGTACGACAACAACTTCGTCGGCACCGAACTGAACCCCGACCTGAGCTTTGCCAAAGTCGCCGAAGGCTGTGGCCTGAAAGGGGTTTCGGTCAAAACGCCGGAAGCTCTGACCGAAGCCCTGAAAGTTGCCTGCAAGGCGCAGGACGACGGGGTGACGACGTTTGTCGAAATCGTCCTCAATCAGGAACTGGGTGAGCCGTTCCGCAGGGACGCGATGACGGCACCGGTTGAAGTTGCTGGTATTGACGCCAGTGATATGAGACCGCAAAAGACTTAAAAAGCCGGTGGAGATGCTTGTTTTGTAGATGGTGCTTTCGGGTATCGGCTTGATGCGGGTAGTCTCTGACTTATGAAAACAACAAGTAACAACATTCTTGTCGTTAACGCCGGTTCTTCGAGCGTCAAATTTGCGCTTTTTTCACTGGCTTCAGACCAGCCCTCGGCCATCTTGAAGGGCCAGGTCTCGGGAATTGGCGCCACTCCTGTTATTGATGCCCGGGACGGGCAAGGGAACATCATTTCCTTTGCCCGTCCATCGGGCGGCATCAACACCCATGAGGATGCGTTTGAAGCCCTGATTGACTGGCTTGAGGCGCGTGGTGAATCGGTGGCTGGCGCCGGTCACAGAGTCGTCCACGGGGGCGTTGATTTTACCTCCCCGGTTCGGATTGATGAGAAAACTCTTGTCGCCCTTGAAACCCTGATACCGCTTGCCCCTCATCACCAACCATTTAATCTTGCGGCGATCAGGGCGCTTGCGGCGCGGCTTCCTGACGTGCCACAGGCAGCCTGCTTCGATACAGCATTCCATGCCAGCCAGCCCGCCGAGGCGCGCGAGCTTGGCTTGCCCGCTGTGTACGCCGAAAGAGGGGTCAGGCGCTACGGCTTTCACGGCCTGTCCTACCAATCTGTGGCCGCAGCGTTTCCTGCCATTACCGGCGCGGCATTGCCGTCGCGGCTGGTTATCGCCCATTTGGGCAACGGCGCCAGTATGTGCGCCCTCAAAGACGGCGAGTGCGTCGCTACGACGATGGGCTTTTCGACACTCGATGGCATTCCCATGGGAACCCGCAGCGGTTCTGTTGATCCCGGTGTGCTGTTGCATTTAATGCGCGAAGACGGGGCGTCCTTAACCGAACTTGAAGACCTGCTCTATAACCGCAGCGGCCTGTTGGGGATTTCAGGGACCAGTCAGGATATGCGGACATTACTCGAAAGTGACGACCCCCGCGCTGAAGCAGCGGTTGCATTTTTCTGTTACCGGATTTCCCGTGAGTTGGGTTCACTGGCAGCAGCCCTTGGCGGTTTGGACGCGCTGGTGTTTACGGGCGGCATTGGTGAGAACGCGGCCCCTGTGCGCGCCCGGGTGCTCAGGCAAGCGGCCTGGTTGGGCCTCGCCATTGATGAAGAAGCCAATAACAACGCGGGACCATGCATATCTACAGGCGGTAGCACGGCTCAGGCATGGGTCATTGCGACACAGGAGGAGTTGACAATCGCCAACCACACGAAGGTGGTATTGGAACTGTAAAGTCTTAAATTTAAAGGATTTTTCTCTAACTGTCCCACATGCTTGCGGATAATTGGCCCTTGTCATCGAGGGTGCTGTACGGGACCGTCTCTGTGCCTGGAGTAGAGCTCAGCATTCTTGAGTGGTTGACGAATGAAATCCATTGGCACAGACTAAACTTAAGTAAGAAAAGAATCATAAGTCGAAATAGACAAATCAATAACAAACACAACAGGGAGTTAACAGAATGAGTAAGAAGACGAAATCCCAATTGTCGACCGAGGCGACTTTGCTGGCTGCCAGCAAAGTGACTCGCCGTTCGGTGGTCAAGGGCGTTGCCGTGGTTGGCGCCGGTGCGGTCGCCGCGCCGATGTTTATCAAGGACGCGCTGGCCGCCAAGGAAATCAATATCCTAATGTGGTCCGACTATCTGCCCGAAAAATTCATGGGCGATTTTACGTCAGCCACCGGCATTAAAATCAATTACACCGGCATCGGCTCGAACGAAGAAATCATCAACAAGATGAAGGCCAATAAAGGCCAGGGCTTCGACATCGTTTCCCCGACCAATAACCAGGGCCTGGAATGGGGTCCGCTGGAACTGTTGCAGCCGTTTGATATGGGTAAGGTTCCGCTCGACAAGGTCAACCCGGCTATGTCGAAAATCGGTGATGTTGACTGGAGCTTCAATGGCAAAGGCTCTCACTGGTTGCCGCACATTTGGGGCACCGAAGGCATTGCCTGGCGTACCGATAAGTGGACACCATCAGGCGGCGCACCCAGCTACGGCGACGTCTGGGCCGATGAAAATGCCGGCAAGACCATGGGTCGTCCGCACTCAATGATGCTGGGCGCCGGACTTTACATGGAAACCATCGGCGAGCTTTCCCATGGCGACATGTGGAAGGCGTATCAGTCTGAAACCAACATGCGCCCGATCTGGGACAAGGTCACCTCGTGGGTCATCGCCCGCAAGAAGAACCTGAAACTTCTGTGGAACGATGCTGACACCCAGAAAAACGGCCTGCTCAATGAAGGTGTTATCGTTGGTCAAACATGGGATGGCCCGCCTTTGGCGCTGAAAAGTGCTGGTGAGCCGGTTATGTATCAGGCTCCTAAAGAAGGCTCTATGGCCTGGGTTGACGGCATGGCAATGCCTATTGGTGCGAAGAACACCGATGAAATCTATGAATTCATCAAGTTCTCCTACAACGCCAAGGATGCTGGTGTGGCCATCGATTCACATGGTTACAATTCCCCGGTTCTGGGCGCTGACAAGTTTGCTGGCGCGGCCTACAAGAAGAATTTTTCGGATGCTTATCCCGGCGATTCTCTGGCCAACCTCAACCCGTGGCCGCCACAGGCCCCTTGGTATGCTGAAATTCGTACCGAGTATGTAAACAAGTTCAAGAGCGCTTAAGCGTCGAACCTGTTGAAAATTACCCCCCGGGCGCTCTCAAGCGTCCGGGGACACGTTTCGGTCGGGGGAGTATCAAATGAGTGAAGGCGTAGGCGTCAATCTGCAGGACGTGTGGATCCGTTTCGGGGACTTTGTCGCCGTTCGTGAAGCCAACGTTGATATTGAAGGCGGCAGTTTCTTCTCGTTCCTTGGCCCTTCGGGTTGCGGGAAAACGACGATCCTGCGGGCTGTTTCCGGCTTTCTTGAACCCAGCGATGGCAAGGTTCTGATCGGTGGAAAGGACATGGCCGGGATCGGCCCCAATAAAAGACCGACGGCACTTATTTTCCAAAACCTGGCACTTTTCCCGCTGATGAAAGTCTGGGAAAACATTACCTTTTCACTTGAAGTTCAAGGCGTTGGCGCCGCTGACCGGCGTAAACGCGCTGACGAGTTGCTCGAGATGATTGCGCTGACCGGTCAGGGTGACAAACTTCCTTCAGAATTATCCGGTGGCCAGAAACAGCGCGTTGCCATTGCCCGCGCCTTGTGCGCTTCGCCAGATGTTCTTTTGCTTGATGAGCCGCTTTCGGCCCTTGATTTGAAGTTGCGCCAGCACATGCGCACCGAGCTCAGGCAAATCCAGCAGCGCGTCGGCATTACCTTTATTTACATCACCCACGATCAGGGCGAAGCCCTGACCATGTCAGATAGCGTTGCCGTCATGCGTCATGGCATCATTGATCAAATCGCCGACGGACAATCCATTTATGACGACCCGGCAACCCCGTTTGTCGCCTCGTTTGTTGGCGAGAACAATGTCTTCAGAGGCAAAATCAAATCCATCGATAACGGCATGGCGGTGATCACCACCAATCGAACCGGTGACCTGCGCTCGCGTGTCGGCACATCGGTCAAGGCGACCATGAAAGTGGGCGACGAGGCGATGATCTTTATCAGGCCAGAGGCCCTGAGCATTGCCGAAAACAGCGAAGCTTCAGATCATCGGATCAAGGCCCTGGTCACCAATGAAGAATTTGAAGGCCAGGCCTATAACGTTTTCCTTGAAGGCGGTGAGGGCAAGGAAATCAAGATGTCGCTGGTCAATCAGGGCAAGGTCCGCCAGTCATCCATGGGCAAGGACATGTTTATGGAATACGACCCCGAACAGTCGATCGTCCTGCCCGACGGCGAACTGGCGAACGAATAGGCCGGCCTCATGAAAAAATCAGGCTTCATGTCAGAATTTTTTGAACGCAACGGTCTTGCGCTCGGCCTCTATCTATTGCTGGCGGTTGGCTTTTGGGTGTTCATCCTGATTTTGCTGCCACAACTCTCAATGCTCGATTTTTCGTTCCGCCATCACCTTCCGCCGCCGGAAATGGGTGGGCCGAAAGATGTCTACACGCTTGAACATTACAAGTTCCTGGTACTTGGCGCCCAGGGCGCGGATTCATCGTACAACGCCGTTGATCTGGGCGTTTTTGTGCGTACCCTGCTGGCGGCGTTGTTTGTAACCTTGCTTGACCTGGCGCTTTGTTATCCGCTGGCCTACTACCTGGGCCAGTCAAACGGCGGCGGCTTTATCCGGGTGTTGGTGCTGCTGTTGATTATCCCCTACTGGGTCAATGAAATCCTGCGGGCTTTCGCCTTCCGGATTATTTTTGGCGACAGCGGGGTTATAAACGAGCTGTTGATTTCTATGGGTATGATCGGCAGCCCCATTGATTTTATTCGCGAGAACGTGGCGCTCTATTCGGGGCTGGGTTACGCCTACATTTTGCTGATGATCTTCCCCATCTACAACGTCATTGAAAGCCTTGACCGAAATCAGATTGAAGCCGCCCGCGATATGGGCGCTCCGTGGTGGCGCATTCACTGGCGGGTTGTTATTCCGTATGCCAAGCCGGGCATTTCCTCGGGCTGCACAATGGTCTTTATGTTGACGGCCGGGGCGCTTGCGGCGCCGCAAATTCTCGGTGGGCCTTCCAGTTTGTGGTTTACGCAAATTATTTATCAGTGGTTCAACCAGGGCGGCAACTGGCCCCGCGGGGCGGCCTACGCCATTGTTCTGCTCAGCGTCTGTATCTTTATCGTTCTGTCGATGATGCGGCTGTTCAAGGTTAAAATGGGGGACATCGGCAAGTGAAATCCGAAAATGTCCTGATGAAAGTATTCTTAGGGTTATACCTGGTGGTCTTCTTCGGCTACCTTTTGGGGCCGCTGGTTATCATGAGCATTACCGGTTTCAATTCGCCGGGCTTTCCACGGGCAGCACCTTGGGAGTGCCTGACTTTTGAATGGTTCGATGTGCTGGCAAACGACAAGCGCATTATCAACGGTATTCAGAACAGTTTTATGGTCGGGGCCGGTACTGTCTTCCTGTCCGTGGTTTTGGGGATGGCCGGATCGCTGGTTTTGACCCAGGTCTGGCCGAAGCTTAGGGCTACCTATTACACCATCGTTATCGCGCCGATCCTGATCCCCGGCGTGGTGCTGGGTATTTCGACGCTGGTCTTTTGGGACCGGATCAACGTCATGTTGGGCTTTAGTAGCGAAAGTTTCCTGCATAACGGTATTCTTCTGACGATCCTTGGGCAGTCGACCTTCATCGCTTCCTACTGCATGTTGGTGTTCGTCGCCCGCCTGCAGCGCTTCGATGTCGGCCTGACCGAAGCGGCGCTTGACCTGGGCGCCACCAACGTTCAGGCGTTTCGCAAAATTCTTCTGCCTTTCCTGAAACCGGCCATCGCCTCTTCGGCCGTTCTGGCGTTCCTGGCCTCGTTTGAAAACTACAACACAACCACTTTCACCTTTGGCAAGTACCCAACCCTGACCATCGAACTTGCCCAGAAAGTGCGTTACGGTATCAACCCGTCGATTTCGGTGCTGGCATTCCTGATTGTCGTGTTGACCATCGTTGGTGCGCTCAGTCATGAAATATATCAGCGGCGCAAGCAATTGGCGCTGGCTAACGGGGCCCCGGTCGGGGCTGTCACGGGCGGCTTCCAGTTGCCGAAATTCTTGCGCGGCAATCCGGCATCTATTGTCTTGCTGTTGGTGGCCCTGGGTGGCTTTTCGACCATCTGGTTCGCCAATGTCTACAACCCCCAATCCTGCAAAACCGAAGTGCGCGAAATAAAACGCACCCTTCAACAGCAACGCATTGATGAAATCCGGCGTCAGAAAATTGAGCGTGAGCAGCAAAAACTCCTGCAGGGACCGGATATCTTTGGCACCGGAAGCCGTCCTGGGGATGCACCGCAGAGCCCGGGCAAGGGTGCCTTTGGCAGCGTCTTTGATCCGCAGAATCTCGACAAGACCGGTCCTGAGGGCAGCGAGGCACCGGCAGCAACAAATCCCGGTGCTGGTGCTTTTGGTAGTGTCTTCGACACCCAGAACCTGAAAAAACAATCCGAGTCCGGAAATTAGAGGCGCTCAATGGCTTTACTGACGACGACAATCGGCGCCTTCCCAAAACCCGACTACGTGCCCGTTGTTGACTGGTTCAAGGCAGAGGACAGCACAGTCGACGAAGACCCGACAAGCCGCTACGAGGACGAACTGGCGCGGATGGGGGAGGAGGCCGAGGGTATCTTCACCCGCGCCGCCCGTGATGTGATTAACGATCAGGTCAGCTGCGGGATCGATATCCCGACCGATGGCGAGGTCCGGCGTGAAAATTATATTCACTATCATTGCCGGCATCTCAACGGTATTGATTTTACCACCTTGACCGATACAGTGCTGCGCGAGGGCGCCTATAAAGCGCGGCTGCCAACCATTACCGGTCCTGTTTCGGCAATGGATCATTTTCTGCCCCATGATTACCGGGTCGCCCAGGCGACAACGGACAAGCCGCTGAAGGTGACCATCCCGGGCCCGATGACGATTGGCGATACGGTCGCAGACAGTTATTACGGTGATGAGAAAAAGCGTGGCCAGGAGCTTGCGACAGCACTTAATGCGGAAGTTCTGGCTCTGGCCGAAGCCGGTTGTCAGCATATTCAGGTGGACGAACCGCTGTTCGCCCGCAAGGCCGAAGCGGCGCTCGATTTTGGTATTGATAACCTTGAGCGGGTTTTCCATGGCTGCCCCGAAAGCGTCACCCGTACCATGCACATGTGTTGCGGCTATCCCGATTGTCTGGATGATACGGACTACCCCAAGGCCCCCAAGGAATCATATCTTTCGCTGGCCAAGGCCATTGATGCCTCTTCCATCGCCGCGGTGTCGCTGGAAGATGCCCATCGCCATAACGATCTTTCATTGCTCGAAATGTTCGAGAGGACCACGGTCATCTTCGGTGTCGTCGCCATTGCCTCGAGCCGCATCGAAACAGTGGAAGAAATCCGCCAGCGTCTGGAAGCGGCGCTTGGGCATATTGACGCTCACCGGTTGATCGCGGCACCGGATTGCGGCCTGGGCATGTTGTCACGCGACATGGTGATGGCTAAACTCAGCAATCTTAGCGAAGCCGCCCACGGTTTGGGTTAAGCAGAAAACCTAAAAAAACGTCTCCCGACAGGATTATTTATGCCAAGCCAACTTTTCACGCCTATTAAGCTGCGTGCCCTGACGCTCGCAAATCGCATCATCGTCTCCCCCATGTGTCAGTACAGTGCTAACGGGGGGAGCCTGACTGACTGGCATCTTATGCATCTGGGACAATTTGCGGTTTCCGGCTCCGCCCTGGTCATCGTCGAAGCAACCGGGGTTGAGGCAGCGGGCAGGATATCACCGGGTTGCCCCAGTCTGTGCTCTGACGACAACGAAGCCGCCATGAAGCGCGTTGTCGATTTCTATCGTGATTACGACAACGCCCGTATCGGCATCCAGCTTGCCCATGCGGGTCGAAAGGCATCGACAGACATGCCATGGCGTGGCGGGGCGCCGCTCGCCAAAGATACGCCGCAAGGATGGGAAACTTTCGCTCCTTCGGCCATTCCCTATAACGACGGCTGGCCAACGCCAACGGCACTGGACGGCGAAGGCCTTGAGCGCATTAAACATGCATTCGTTGATGCCGCAAAAAGGGCGGTACGTGTTGGTTTTGACCTGATTGAACTGCACGCTGCTCATGGCTACCTGATGCATCAGTTTTTGTCGCCCCTCAGCAATCAGCGAGATGACGCTTATGGCGGCAGTCTCGACAATCGCATGCGCTTCCCGCTTGAGGTCTTCGCGGCGGTTCGGTCTGTATGCCCTGAAGATTACCCGGTTGGCATCAGGGTTTCTGCTACGGATTGGGTAGAGGGCGGCTGGGATCTGGAAAGTACGATAACTTTTGCGCAGGTACTTTGCGATCTTGGATGTGACTTCATTGACGTTTCCAGCGGCGGTAACTCTCCGGCTCAAAAGATTATTGCCGGCCCCGGATATCAGACCGGTTTTGCTTCGGCTATCCGTCAGGCTGCCAAAATGACAACCATTGCCGTTGGCCAGATTACCGACCCGCGTCAGGCAGAAACCATCGTCGCATCGGGACAGGCTGATATCGTAGCCCTTGCAAGGGGTATGCTCTACGACCCGCGCTGGCCTTGGCATGCTGCCGAGGTGTTGGGTGCTGATACAGCCTTTCCACCCCAGTACATGCGCGCCCATCCAACGCTTCAAGGAGAGCCGGTTCCCGGCAACCCACCGCCGCCTAAAAAGTGATTGCACCCCGGTTCAAGGCGGCTGTTAAATAGTGAAAAAATTGGCGCACCCGACAGAATTCGAACCTGTGACCTCTGCCTTCGGAGGGCTTAAAAAGCCTCTTGCAGGGCATCAAATTTGCCACTAACCAATTGATATCATTATGCAGTGCAGTGCAGCATAATTTGGGACAATGCAGCAAAATTCAACCTGAGTGTCCCAAATTTGTCCCAAGATTTTGAGTCATTCTAAATTACTTGCGCCACATCGGTAGCGTAATATTTTATTTAACGCGGCCATTGACGTCTCTACCTTTGACATCGAAACTCAGGAGTTCGCCGTCAATCAATTTGAGGATTATCACTAATGGCCATGACACATAATCGCAAACCCACCCATCCCGGAATTTTGGTTAAAAGCGGGGTGATTGACGCCCGCGCCGTTGAGATAAATGAATTAGCGCAAGACATCAACATGACCCGAACCAACCTGTCGCGTATTTTGAACGGCCACGGACGCATGACCGCAAAAACCGCCTGTAAGCTGGCTCGGGTTCTCGACATTAGCCCCGAGCCACTTATCAAGGGCCAAGCCGTCTATGACCAGTGGGAAGCTCTCCAGGAATTAAAAGATTGGACTCCTGCAAAAATATACACCGAAACAAAATCCGCCGCCCTGGCTTGATGCAGTTTCATGAAAGCATCCTTCCCATGCTTGAGTTGGATGGAGGAAACATAAAGGAATTTTAGTATGAGCAAGCAAGCTCAGGGTTACCAAATAATCGTGGACGAATTGCCAGAAAATTTTCCCACACATCGCCATGACTCCGAATTTTGGGAGCACCTTGGTCGAACAATAGCCACATTTGGCTTTCTTGAGGAAATGTTGGGTAAGGCTATTTTCATACTCACGGGAACCAAAGAGTTTGAGGATGAAGCAGCGGCTGAGGCAGCATTTGAAAACTGGCAACCGGTTCTTGAAGCGGCCTTAACTGATGTGCTTTCGAAATTAATTTCGTCGTACGAGAAAGCTGTTCGCGATCATCAAAGCACCTCGACTGAAGGTCTGGAAGAATTGCTTGATAGGCTTAAAAAGGCGAACGACATCAGAAACGTGTTGTGCCATGGTTCCTGGAAAGCACCGAATGAAGCGGGAAAATCGGTTCCTCGTTTTGTCAATCGGCGTAAGGAAGTGTTTGATACGCCCGTTGACATCTCGTTTTTGAAACAAACTCGCCAGCATGTCGGAGAGCTTGCCTGCGACGTAATGAATACGGTAACGCAAATGGGGTATCAGTTCCCCGGCTCGAAATCCCCAGGGAAATCATTAACGGAGTAACAGGCAAGAGCCAGAACGGGAAAACATCAATTCTTGATTTTTTCTCGTAACTAATACTATAATATTACCTTATTGGGTATAATGCGAAATTATAACATAATGGTATTACTCCTATCGGTTTCAAAGGCGCAAAAACAGATTTCCCTGCATGTTCGTGGCAGGCGGATTGCTATGGGGCTGACGCAGGAGGGGCTTGCCAGCCGTTCCGGCGTTGCCCTGCCGACCTTGCGCAAGTTCGAGCAAAAGGGGCTGATCTCCCTTGAATCCTTTCTCAAGCTGTTGCTGGTTTTGGGCGGTTTGGAAAATGTCGTAAAGGCGCTGGAGCCGGAACGTTCTGAATTTTCGTCCATAGACGATGTGCTGGACACCAGGGCGGCCAAGACTCCCAAAAAAGGCTGGCGTAAATGAAGTATGTTCCTGTTTCCGAGGTCAAGGTCGGACTGGCATTTAATAAAGCGCCCGTTCATGTGGGGCGGCTGGCGACCCGTGACGGGGTGGTCTATTTTGAATATGACCGTGACTTTCTCAACTCCGGGTTGGATGTTTCACCTTTACGGCTACCGCTTCAACCGGGCTTGCGCTCTTTTGATAGGTTTTTGTTCGAAGGATTGCCGGGTTTGTTTAACGACAGCCTGCCCGATGGCTGGGGGCGGTTGCTGCTGGATCGGTTCGCAAGGGGGCAGGGGATCTTGCCTGAACAGCTTGGCCCGCTTGATCGACTGGCCCATGTTGGAAATAACGGTATGGGGGCGCTGGTTTATGAACCGGATCAAAGCCAGGTTACCTGTGAGAATGAAATCAATCTTGATGCCTTGGCCTTGCAAGCTCGCGAGGTTCTGGACGGCGAAGCTCAAGGCGTGTTGGACGAATTGCTGGCCCTGAACGGATCATCCGCCGGGGCAAGGCCAAAGGTGATGGTCGGGGTTGATGAAGGCCGCGAAAATATCGTTCATGGAATGGCTGATCTCAAGGAGCCGTTTGCGCCCTGGATCGTCAAGTTTTCCAACTCGACAGACGGGCTTGATTCAGGGGCGATTGAATATGTGTACGGCTTGATGGCACAAAAAGCGGGGCTGGAAATGAGCGATGTGCATTTGTTTCCCGCCGATAAAGGCCCCGGATATTTTGCTACCAGGCGGTTTGACCGTGCCCAAGAAAAGCGCATGCATGTTCACAGTGCCTGTGGATTGTTGCATTCGGATTTCAGAACGCCGTCATTGGATTACGAAGAACTGATCACCCTGACCGGTATGCTCACCCGCGATGTGCGCGAGGTTGAAAAGATGTTTCGCCTCGCCGTGTTCAACGTGCTGGCCCATAACCGGGACGATCACGCAAAAAACTTCAGCTTCCTTATGAGCGATACCGGGGAGTGGAAGCTCTCCCCTGCGTATGATCTGACTTTTTCCTCCGGCCCCCGTGGCGAACAAAGCACCATGGTCATGGGAGAAGGCGCAAATCCCGGGATTGAGCATTTGAAAAAACTGGGCGAAGAGGCGAAGCTGGATAAAGCCTGTGTGAATGAGATCATTGAGGAGACACAAGATGCTCTGGCAAACTGGCCTGAACTTGCCAGGGAGTTTGGCGTTGGTCGAGAGAACATCGGGCTGGTCAAGGATAAACTGAGTCAGCAAAATTGAGTTATAAAAGGGGGCGCTATCGCTCATAACATCCCCGATTCGCTATAAAGTGTAGCGTTAACATTTGTTGCACAGATTATCTGACGATTTTTTCTAATTTCCAAAATTATTTTTAATGGTCATACGTGGTCTTGAGACGTCTGGAGAGCGCTTAAACAGTCCCTTATAGGGCATCAAATATACCGCTAACACATTGATATAATTATGCAGTGCAGCATAATTCGGGACAATGCAGCAAAATACAACCTGAGTGTCCCAAATTAGCCCCAAGTATTTAGAGAAATTCTGGGAACTATCCGGTTGACGTACCACACCCCAACTGGTAGAATGGCTTCATAATCAAAGGAATGAAGCCATGACTAAAATTGACCTTACAAATTCGATCTATCACGACAATGACGCGGCGCGTGAACACCTAGAAACCCTACTGTGGCCCGAAGGCCCCGTTTGCCCCCGCTGTGGCGTTATAGGCGACCGGATCACCAAGCTACAGGGCAAAAGCACCCGCCCCGGCGTCTACAAGTGCAAGGACTGCCGCAAGCCTTTTACGGTCACTGTAGGGACCGTCATGGAGCGGTCCAAAGTACCGCTTTGCAAGTGGGTCATGGCCGCTCAACTGATGGCTTCCTCCAAGAAAGGCATGAGCGCCAAACAGCTTGAACGTATGCTTGGCACAAACTACGAAACCGCGTGGTTCTTGTTCCACCGGCTCCGCGAGTGCGCCATCAACCCTACACGCGGCCCCATCCGGGGGCGAAAACAAGGTCGTCGAAGCCGACGAAACGTACATCGGCGGCAAGGCCAAGAACGCACACCGCAGCAAGCCCGTGCCGAAGAAAGAAGCCGTAGTTTCGCTTATTGAGCGTGACGGCGAAGTTCGGTCCTTTCATGTAACCAATGTCAACTCCAAGACATTGCGCCCGATCATCGTCAAGAACGCCGACCGTCGGTCATACCTTATGACCGACGACAGCATAGTCTACCCCAAGGTCGGTCGCGAATTTTCCGGCCACGGCACCGTCAACCACAGCGCCAAGGAATATGTACGCGGCACTTTCTGGTATACGAACACCGTTGAGAGTTACTTTGCCCTCTTGAAATGCGGCATGATGGGCTCATTCCACAGTGTCAGCGAAGCCCATCTTTACCGTTATCTTGCAGAGTTCGATTTCAGGCACAACACCCGCGCAATGTCCGACGCCGAACGGGGCGACGAATTGCTGAGGGGCGCAAAAGGCAAGCGGCTCATGTATAATCAACCTTGTGAAACCGCGAACGTTTAAACAGAAAGCCACGGCGTTCCTACGATGGAAAAAGAAGCAAACTGATCATTGACTCTTAGGTTGTAAAAGAGTCACGATTTCGACCGATACGGCGGATTCGCGGGATGCTGGTATCGTCCAATAGCCATCCATAGATACAGCTTCTTCCCTGCACTCACTGCAATAAGCAACCCCCGTAGAATAAAGCCAAAACGTATAGGCCCCGCATTTGCATTGCCATACGCCAGGATCGTGCCTCGCGCTTGGCGATAACTTAATAATAGAAATAGGAGAACTCCTATGGTCGAGAAAAAGAAAACGGTTTATCGAGATTCAAAAGATGGGCAATTCACGACGAAACGAGATGCGGAGCGGCATCCAGATACAACCGAGAAAGAACGTGTCCGCATTAAACCCCCTGCGCCCAAAAAGAAGAAATAACGAGTTTGATCTGGTTACTTGGTTGCGGCCTTCTTTTTTAGCTTCTTCACTGGGGTAGGCTTTTGCGCGCGCTCGCGCTTAGGGCGCGGTTGTGGCGGCGTCTTTAATAAACGCAGCAACATTTCATCCCTTTGTTGCTCGGCCCCATGTTCGTTTTGGAGACCCTTAGATGACTCGCGATCCTGCATGGCGTTCCGATCTTAAAAAGCTGGCTTATAACCCTGGCGGCTTGCTAGAGGCATTATACATGCCTAAATATATTAGCGAAACAGACGACCGAATCGCAGCAATTCTAGCCGCCACCGGCGTTGAGGATCACTTAATCGCATTTATCCGCACGAGCATGGTTAGCTTAAACAAAACAGAAGACAATGAGTTGTTTGGCCAAGCGGGCCCATTAGCAAACCACGGCATACGTATAAAATTGGCATACGCTCTAGGCTTCATCGGCAAAAAAACCCTAAACAATCTAGAAATCGTCCGATTAATACGCAACGCATTTGCTCACTCGCGTAAGGCCATTTCGTTTTCAACCCCAGAAATCCACGCCGCTTGTAAGAAGCTGACCATAACCGACCAAACGGAGAGTCAAGAAAGTTCCATGTTGTTTGGTTTACCACTAGACGACCCGCGCAAGCGTTTTTTAGCGACTGCCAGATTATTATCCGATGGGTTGATGCGCGCTACTAATCCACAACTTTTTGATGACGGCAGGCATGTCCCATTGGACTAACACCAAACATCTCATAAAAAATCTCACATGCGATGCTTTCAGAATTATCAAAATTTGGGTCATAACCAGAAAACGCAATCGCCCCCGCCTCCATCATCTCAGGTGTAATTTCAATCTCTGGAAGCACCGGCCTGTCAGCCATAATATCTACATCCTGTGTCTTGGTACGTCAACCGGATAGTTCCCGAAATTCTAATGTTGCATCGCAAGGAGATTTACTGGTGTTAGTGATTTATATGTAACTTTTTTCATGAATGATTATGGGTTTTGAGTAAATTTCATTGCAAGTAACCATTTTTCATGAAATTATTATTTTGTAAATTAAAATTCATACAATGAAAGCATTTTTCACCAGGATCATGGATAACGATCAATTTTCAGGGCCAGTCAGCGTTTTTCGTGAATGCCGGTTGCCGGAAGTGGCCCTACCCGTGGGCTATGCGGCCTTGATCGGAGCCTATGATCTTCATGTGCCTTTGCCGCGCACGCTTTGTGCCATCGGTGCGCACCATAAAGTCTACGAGGATGACGGTTGGCGGGTTTACACGCCCCGTCATGCGCCCCGAGCCACGCTGGAAGGGCATCTTGTTTTCGCCCTGAAATACGAGGGACTTGATCTGGCCATTTTAAAGCGGCTGTTTGAAGCGACCGCTCCGGCGACTATCGAAAACATCGTCCACGCCAAACCGACCGGCAGCTATGCCCGGCGCATCTGGTTTCTGTATGAGTGGCTGCTCGGACGCGAGCTTGATCTGCCCAATGCCCAAACCGGTAGCTACGCCGATATTGTTGATCGCAAGCAACAATGGGCGGTGGAGGGGGTAACCTCAAAGCGGCATCGTGTTCGCAACAACCTGCCGGGGACACCGCATTTTTGCCCGCTGGTCTGGCGCACTGAAAAACTGGAACGCTTTGTTGACGCCCGGCTTGATGAACTGGCGCGGGACGCTGTCGGCAAGGTATCGCCGGGAGTCATGGCACGCACAGCGGCTTTCCTGTTGCTGGAAGATTCGAAGTCCAGTTATGCCATTGAGGGTGAATCCCCGCCGCACAACCGCATTCAGCGCTGGGGCAAGGCGATTGGCGAAGCCGGAAAGCACCCGCTGGACTTTGAAGAGTTTCTGCGGTTGCAGCGGGTGGTTATCGGCTCGGATCGTTTCGTTCGTCTCGGGTTTCGTGATGAAGGCGGGTTTATCGGCGCGCACGAGCAAGGAACGCGCCTGCCGCTTCCCGATCATATCAGCGCCCGGCACGAGGACCTGCCGACGCTCATGCAGGCCATGATCGACTTTGACCGGGATTTCTCTGGCGGAATTGACCCGGTGATCGCGGCGGCGGTCTTGGCTTTCGGATTTGTCTATGTTCACCCGTTTGTCGATGGTAACGGCAGGTTGCATCGCTATTTGATACATCACGTTCTGACCGCGCGCGGATTTAATCCCGCCGGAATCGTCTTCCCGGTTTCCTCAGCTATCCTTCAGCGCATCGATGATTACAGGCGCGTGCTGGAAAGTTACTCCAAACGTTTGTTACCACTGATCGAGTGGAAGCCCACCGAGAGCATGAATGTGCGCGTCGAGAATGACACGGCGGATTTTTATAAATACTTTGATGCAACGCTTCATGCCGAGTTTCTGTTCGAATGCGCCCGGAAAACCATCGAGGTAGATCTGCCCGAGGAAGTCGCCTTCTTGGAGCGCTACGATCAATTTAAATCGCGCATCGAAGCCCATGTCGAAATGCCCGCATCAACCGTCGATCTGCTTTTCAATTTCCTCAAACAAAATGACGGCACACTGTCCAAGCGCGCCCGAGAAAATGAATTCACCGCCCTTTCAAATGAAGAGGCCGGAGTGTTCGAACAAATTTATCGGGAGCTGTTCACCGCCACCTCGATTGACTAAGAAGAATTAACCGGAGGCCGTAATAGTGTACGAGAGGGTAACAGTTTCAGAGATAACTCACTTCATCTACAAAATGAATGGGACAGCACCACAGGATGTCGGGTTTGACTTCTTAATGAGGTGGTTGCGGGCCGAGGAAGAAATTTTTCTGTTTGAACATAAGCCCGGATGGTATCGACCGGAGATTTTTCAATTAGCAACTGGACCGGTACTTAAGCCTCCCGACGCACGAGGGGGGCCGGAGTTTTTGGAAATCCCAATGGACAGGCTTTCTATCTTGCACTGGTTTGAACCGGGTTTGGCGGATTCAATTTTTAAGGAAATTAGATATATTTTATCGGATCAAAGACTAACTCAGAAAAGAGGAAATATTGGGCTACTAAAAAAAATAACCATCAACGATCTTCAAAATGATCATTGGGATATCCTGAATCGGTTGATGGTAACGACATCATTGGCGATGCGTTATTGCTGGCACGCATGGGGCGAAGTTCCGGCTCAGGTCATAAACAAGCTCAAGGAAATGGCTCCAAGGCCGACGGGCAGAGGACAAAAACCAAATATTAAGATGACGAAGAATGACTACTGTAATTTCCTGGACATTCTGATTCAGATCGGAGTTCATAAACCAAGGAAAGAAGGTGTTAATGATGCCGCCTTGATGATTCATGAAATTTGGCAGGCAGATCATAAGGTTTCTTTCGTTTACAACAGCATTAAGGGTCACTACCAAGGCAAGATAAAATGATTTCATGAATTGAAACCGTCAATTCATGAATCCAAACAATGGCAATGGCATCGAATTAAAGCCAGCCTGATCGCCGTTCATCGAACAGGATCAGGAACGCCATTAATGCACACATACCTCACACGAAAACAGGTAGCCGAGCGCTATCCGATAAGTTTCTCCCACCTGGCGCATATGGCGAGCCAGGGTCGCGGCATTCGTTACCGAATTATTGGCAAGTGCGCGGTTTATCTCGCGGACGATGTCGAAGTATGGCTGGAGAGCAAGGTCATCGAGCCATCACTTTCAAAAGCTCCCAGAAAACGAGGCCGTCCAAGGAAGATGCCTTCGCGGTAATCATGATGCCTGCCGGTATTGGCGCCGCAAAAAATCCCGATCTCCCCTAACAATATTTGAAAAGGAAACTACACCATGGCCACAATCAATTTTGTACTGCAAGGTAAGGGCGGCGTCGGAAAATCGCTCGTCGCGTCTTTGTTGACGCAACACTATATGAAGCGCGAGATCGCTACCATCTGCTTTGACACGGACCCCGTAAACAAGACGTTTGCGAGTTACAATGCTTTTAACGTCAGAACCATCGATATCCTGAACGACGGCATCATCTGCGTTCAGGAATTCGATAACCTTGTCGAAACCCTGATCGAAGCGCCGGAAGATAGCGCCGTGATTATCGATAATGGCGCATCTACGTTCCTGCCTCTCTGCGCCTATCTGAACGATAACGACGTTGTGCCCTTCCTTGAGAAGTTAGGCCACAGCGTGATGTTTCATTCCGTAGTGACCGGCGGTCAGGCGCTTATCGACACCATGAGCGGCCTCGAAGCCTTATTCGTGAACTTCCCGGACACCCCAGCCACGGTCTGGCTGAATGAATACTTTGGTAAGACAGAGATGAACGGAACGACTTTCTCCGAAACTAAATTATGCAACAACCCAAAGCATAAAATTCACGCCCTGATTACCATCGCGGAGTTGAACAAACACACATTTGGTTACGATTTTGAAAATATGCTGAAGAAGCGCTTGAGTTTTGCCGAAGCCCTGGCGGACCCGAAGTTTACGATTATGACCAGGCAGCGCCTAGTCATGACCTGGCGCGCCATCAATGAACAGATCACCCAGGCTAACCTGTAGCACAGGCATGAGCAAGACCCTGCGAACGGCTACCGTCAAGGCCCATGTTACACCGGGTGAACGCCAACAACTGGTGGCCCGGGCTCACCGCTTGGGCCTGACGGTGTCCGATTACATACGGCGTGTGATGATCAATTTCAGGCTGCCCGAAAGCGCCATTAACGCTAGGTCGGTCCGTGATCTTTACAAGGTCAACGCAGACCTGGCTCGGCTTGGCAACCTGCTCAAGATGGCCATGGACGATGTTGATCTTCCGGTGCCAAGGAGTTCCGACTTGGCACCGGAATCACTATTCCAAAGGATGGAAGAGGCCCGTCAGTTACTAAAAACAAAGATTGAGAAGCTGTAACCCAGCCCCTTCGGATGATAGCCAAGCGAGTTAAACGAACCGGCAACAGCAGCTTTGGCCACCTTGCACGCTACATTGCCGGGGCGCGTGATCAGGGCGAGAAGCTGGACGCGTTATGGATCGTCAATAGTAACGCCGGGGGCGAACTGGAGGACCTAAGCCACGCCATCCGAGACATCGAGGCTACCCAGGCGCTAAACTCACGCAGCAATGCCGACAAGACCTATCATCTGATCGTCTCGTTCCGTGACGAAAAACCGCCCTCAGACCAGTTGAGAGAAATCGAACAGTCCATCGCCAGGGCGCTAGGGTTCGATGACCATCAGCGCGTCATCGCAACCCACCAAAACACCGATAATTTCCATATGCATATTGCCTATAACAAAATTCACCCGGAAACCCTGGTCACCCACTCCCCCTTTCAGGACTTCAAAAAGCTGTCCAATGTTTGCCGCGAGATCGAGAAAGAATATGCCCTCAAGGTCGATCCGGGCATGCAGGAGGGACATGATAAAAACAAGGACAATACCAACCAAGCTGCCAAAGATTTTGAGTCCCACACGTGGCAGCAATCTCTGGATAGTTATGTCAGGGAACACGCAGAGCCTTTAAAGCAAGGCCTGAATAACGCCGACACCTGGCAAGATTTGCACGAGACCTTCGCCGATTATGGCCTGGAACTAAAACTTCGAGGCAACGGCATGATCATCAAAGTCTTGGATGGCAAACAAATGGTCAAAGCCAGCACATTGGAGCGAAGTTTTGCTGCCAGAGCAAAAAAGAAGCTTGGCCCTTTCGTTGCAGCAAACAAAACCAAACGGCCAAAGGTCAAAAAAACTTATGAGGCAATACCAACCACCAACCATAAGGCAACGGCCAAGGTGTGGAGCCGTTACCAATCAAGGAAGGTCGACAAAGGATCATGGGTCGGCAAAGCGGCAAGCAGCTGGAAACAGTTCCTCAAACTGGAAGCCCTAAACGATCCCCTCGCCATCGCGATTATTCAGGCGCAAAAGAAGATGTTGAAATTATTGACGTTCGACAAAACTCCAAGAAAAACCAATTTTCACCAACCTTCTAAAAAACCAAGGAAACGTCATCAGGTCGAGCTTGATCTTTAGATGCTTTACAGATGACCGTCAGAGGCAGGCGCGGGAAGGCAGGTTTCCACCGATCGCTCAAGCGGTATACCTATTATTAATCATATTTGAATGATGAATTGGCCTGTTGCAGCCCATGAAAAGCGGAAACACCATAGAAGGGTAACGGTCAGGCTTTCAGAGTCCCCGTCTTACGGGGCTCCTCGGTGTGCAATCCCTATTGGAAGTGTCCGTGATGTGTTTGAATTTACAGAGCGGCATTTAGAAACGGCAATTCCAGTGTAAAACATCAATTTTCCCCTCACAGCCGATTCAGCATTCTTTCAACCCATTTGCAAACCAACCCTATCTTGCCCGATTTTCAGCCAACTCAGTGTAAAACGTCAATTATGCACTCAGTTGCCAACGCACAAAAATTGATCATCATTTGGAATTATAGGTCGAACTAGAAAATTGTTTAAAACTACGATCAAGTGTCTCTGAAAGCGGGAGCATGCCTGTACACGATCTCTTTCTCCAGAACATTGATCCTGGTGTTCAGATCGCGCAATTGATCGATGATCACTGTCAGGGCCGTCACGGCGGCCTTGGGAAGGTGCCCTTCTCATTGCTTTCGACATTGGCGGCCAGTTTGGCGATATTCTCAACGCCTTGGCCGCACGTCTCTCTTAATGATTAAGAGTGAGACAAATCGACCATGCGCATACGCCCCAAAACACCGTTTGCGATGGAATCTACAATCTGAATTGGAAAGCCTTCCGGCATTGCGGCGCGGGTTCTATCCAATGCTCCAGCCATATCCCGTTGAAGCTCTAAGAAGGTTGCTTCAACAACAGCATCGGCGAGGCCGCATCGCGTGGCCGTTTGCTGAAAGTGACGCGGTGCGATTTCACCAACCCGGTAATGTCGGCTATTTCCAACCGCCATTGCCAACTTCATTTTGTTTTGCGTAATCTGGTGTCTATCGACATTCAACTGGGCCGACATAACGTCATACAGGGGCGTTAATCGGAATCCGCCGCCTGGGTGGATGAAAATGCTAAAGTTTTTGGCGTGTCCATCGGTCGCGCCGAGCAACCAGTTAATTACCTGCGCCTTGAAGAAAAGCTTGCGGTCGTCATCAGGCGTATCGCTGGCTTTCAACAGCTCAAGAATTTGTCCAATTCCTGGACCGCCATCTTGTTCATATTTACCCGTGGGTGAAACGGACAATGCCTGGCAGCAATCCTCTTGCGGCAGGCGTAACAGGCGTTCTCCACCGTTTGCCCAGCGGCGGTCGAAACGTTTCAGAGAAAGCACACGTACATCTTCGAATTCAATGATTGCCGAGTTCGTAACAGGCAGACCAAGTTCGCCAAGCAGGCGCAGGCAAAAGTGTTCATTTTCTACGCTCTGGCTTAGGTCGATACCGTTTTCTAGTTTGCCGATCTGCGGCTTGAGAATGTGGGTCGTCGCTGTTGTACCGTGGGGAATGTGCCAGCGGCCTTCGTGATACAGGAGCGCGGTTTTCTCCTGAGCCCCGGCGATTGAGATACGGAATTCTTCATCTTCGTCTATGCCGAGCGGCGCGTGTGCAAGGTTCCTAATGATCCGTGCTATTTCAGCTTCTTCGACTGGACGACCCGTGAGTGCACCAGCCGCTTCCGGCTCGTGACCCTGAGGAATAAATTGCAATGCGCCAACGCAATCACGCCCTATCGCAGAGAGCAGACTGAAAGCGTCCTGCCCGGTGGCTCGCGCTTTCTCAGCCAGGCGTCGGCGAATGGTTTCGTTATCTGGTAACAAGTTATCGAACACAGCCATCACAGGCTCGCCGATGTAACGGTCTTCGCGTAGCGGCAGCGATAATGAAACAGGCATGGTATGTTCCCATGTCAGCCATGATGCCTCATAGCGGAAGTCGATTGCGCCTGAGGGTTCTCTGTTCAGTTGACCAACGAGGCGAGCGTTGAGGAAAATATTGAGCGGCGCATATGCGCGACGGCGACCCATTAAAATATATCCTCAATATCTTTTGCGCTTGTTTGCGACCGTGGGCGAATAATCAGTTCCAAACCCAAGGCGGAAAGGATATCGAACAGTGTGCTTAACTTGACGCCGCCCTCTCCAGCCTCCAGGGCTGAAACGGTTGGCTGGCGCAGGCCGGCTCTTGCGCTGACGTCTCGCTGGGTTAAGCCCAGGGACTTGCGCCGGCGGCGGATTGCATCGCCAGTCTGTTTTGCGGTACGCGCTGTATTTTCCATCAATAGAATCCTCTCTCTTTTTTCAATATACGTTACAGCGTATAAAAACACAATATACGCTGTAACGTATAAACCACACTTATACGCTACGGCGTATATTGTGTGCGTTGGAACAGTGGCGTTCGTGATGTTGAGGCGATCACCCTTCACAATCTTAGAGAAATGACCCGTTGAGCACCGAAGGCTGCGAATAAGGCTTCGCCCATCTGGCAAACAGGGTGGCGAACAGGATTGAAGTGGCGGCGCTTTCGCAGAAAGTGGGCCACTTCTACTATCCTGCCACTCTTACGACAGGGAAAGTTGTGTGTTTTCGGTTCTTTTTATGTGTAATCGGTTTATTTCGGTTGAGATCCGTTCTTCTCTGTTGTTTTCGAATTATTCTGTCATTTCAAACGGTTATTCATTGTTGCTTTCGGTTATTTTCCGTTACAATCGGTTTAACTCGGTTGTTTTAGTTGTGGAAGATTAAGTCATGGCGCGTTGGGGACAGGCAAGGGTCGAAGTCTTGGCACTTCGTCAGGAAATCAAGGATGAGCTGGTCAGGGGCGTGCCTGTTAAACAGGTCTATGACATGTTTGTAAAGCGTGGCCATATCACGGTCACCTACAATGGTTTCAGGCGACAGGTTCAACCCATTCGCGACGACCTGCGACGCGCCCCCATTGAGATTTCTGCATCTTCCAAGATATTGGCGAATGCACCGATCGAGACACCGGCATCACCCCTTCCCTCAGAGCGTCCAGAACTGGTTAAAGGAAAGCCCAAGAAGGGGTTCGCGTTTAATCCCGTCAGTAAGGCAGAAGATTTTTTCTAAAGGAAAAGCTGTCTGACGTCAGCGCCTTGACCGGGCAGAGCCGACCATGCACGAACGCAATGCCAACCCGACTAGCATCAAACAAAATGGGTTAGGATATCTCTTAATCAGGGCAGTAACTGACCCAAATATTCCGACGCCGGACACGAATTATTATTATGAAAACATTTAAGTCATGAGCTTGATAAAATCTAAGGAACGCGTCGCCGATCATGGAGAGGTGTTCACTCCTCCGTGGCTAGTCGAAGCAATGCTCAACCTCGTTAAGGATGAAGCCGAGCGCATCGACTCCCGATTCCTGGAGCCTGCGTGCGGCAGTGGGAACTTCCTTATCCCGATTTTACAGCGGAAGCTTGCTGCAGTCGAACTCAAGTTTGGAAAGGCGGATTTTGAAAAGCGGCACTACGCTCTTCTCGCTCTGATGTGTATCTACGGAATCGAGCTGCTGGCAGACAACATTGAAGAGTGCAATTCGAACCTAATTGAAATTTTTGCCGGGTATATGAGCCTAGATAAATCAGATGACTTGTATAACGCGGCATCTCATGTGCTGTCCCACAACCTCGTACATGGTGATGCGCTGACGATGAGAACGCATGACGGCCAGCCGATTGCTTTTGCCGAGTGGGGCTACATCGGCAAGGGCAAGTTCCAGCGCCGCGACTTTCGCTTTGACGTCCTCACCGGATCATCGGCCTTCAGCGCTGAGGGGTCTCTCTTTGCCCATCTTGGCAAACACGAAATCTTCAAGCCGATCCAGACCTACCCGCCGATGACGGTTCGCGAACTGGCCGCCGTTCGCGGAGACACACCGAAGGAGGCAGTATGAGCATGCAGACTGGCTTTACCTTGCGCGGGCGCAACCCGGATGTGTTGACATGCATCGCGAATCTCTCGAACGACGAGGTGTTCACACCACCTGAGCTTGCAAACCGCATGCTAGACACGCTGGCCGATGCATGGGCGGCTGATCACAACGGCGCCAATCTCTGGGCCGACAAGTCGGTGAGGTTCCTCGACCCGTTCACGAAGTCGGGCGTTTTCCTTCGAGAGATCACCGACCGCCTCACCGAGGGACTGGCCGATGAGATTCCGAACCTTGAGAAGCGCATCGACCACATTCTGACCAAGCAGGTTTTCGGCATCGGCATCACATACCTCACCAGCCTATTGGCGCGGCGCAGCGTGTATTGCTCGAAGCACGCCAACGGCGAGCATTCGATCGCAAAAAGTTTTGACAGCGAAGCTGGCAACATTTGGTTCGAGCGCACCGAACACTCATGGGGGAACGGCAAGTGCAAGTATTGCGGAGCAAGCCAGAAAGCGCTCGATCGGGGCGAAGGGCTAGAAACCCACGCCTATGCTTTCATTCACACCGACGATATCAAGACTCGGGTCGCCGAGTTGTTTGGAGACGACATGCAATTTGACGTGATCATCGGCAATCCGCCATACCAACTCGGCTCCGACGGGGGCACCAGGGATGTTCCAATTTACCAGCGCTTTGTTGATCAAGCAAAAATGCTGCAGCCGCGATACCTAGCAATGGTCATTCCTTCGAGGTGGATGGCCTCGGGCCTCGGACTCAACGAGTTTCGCAAGACAATGCTTGGGGATCGTCGCATACGTGAACTTGCCGATTTTCCGGCAGCAAGCGATGTATTTCCGGGTGTCGAGGTAAAAGCGGGGGTCTGCTATTTCCTTTGGGACGCCGTGCACGATGGCGATTGTATGGTGACTACGGTACGTAGCGGGGATGTTATTGGGCCAGTTTCAAGAAACCTCGCTGAATACGATGTGTTTGTTCGAGACGCCGGTTCCATCTCGATCCTACACAAAGTCCTGAATGGCGGCGAGCCATCTATCAACACGATCCTCGCGCGTGACAAGGAGTTTGGCTGGACCTCGAACTTCGATGGATTTCACGAAAAGGAACGTCCTGGAGACTTGCCTCTATACTACATTAGGAAGATGAAGCGTGGCGTCGGCCATATTGCTCGCGAAGAAGTAACCAAAAGCAAACGGCTGGTCGACACATGGAAGGTACTAGTCCCGCAAGCGTTCAATGGAGGTGACGCGGTTCCTCATCAAATTTTGGGTAAGCCGCTGATCGCACCATTGCCATCAGTCTGCACCCAATCATTCTTGTTCTTTTACGTTGACTCGCGCGATGCCACAAAGAGCCTTCAATCATACTATACAACACGGTTTTTCCGCTTTCTTGTCTCGCTGCGCAAAATTACTCAACACGCAACTCACTCTACTTACGCTTGGGTGCCAGCCCAAACATGGGATCGTATTTGGACAGACGAAGAACTTTACGCGAAGTATGGTATAACGCCGGAGGAGCAAGAATATATCGAGTCTCAGGTCAGGGTTATGAACCTTGATGATGCTATCAATGAGTAAGCACACTATCGAGGACATCCTAGCGCCAAAGCCGCAAGCCCGGCCACGCATCTACGCATACTCGATTGCAGATGAAGCTCACGCTGGTCTACTCAAGGTCGGGCAAACGACCCGCGACGTAAAGCAACGCGTCGCCGAGCAGCTAAAGACCGCCGCCATCAAGAACTATCGCATTGAGTTGGACGAACCCGCCGAGAGCGACGACGGTACAATCTTCAGCGATCACGAGGTACGTGCGGCGCTCGTCAAAAAAGGTTTTGAGAACACCGAGCTGGAGTGGATGCGCTGCACGCTCAGCGATATGAAGACCGTGCTCACCGAGCTGCGGACGGGTCAAATGTTTACCGGTACGCATCACCAGACCTTCCCGACGCGCCGAGAGCAGGCCGAAGCGGTGAACGTGACACACGCCTATTTCCACTCTCGCTGGGCGGAGGATATGCACGCTGTCCCGCGTTTCCTGTGGAACGCAAAGATGCGTTTTGGTAAGACCTTCACCACCTACCAACTCGCCAAGAAGCTCGGCGCCAAGCGTGTGCTCGTGGTGACCTTCAAACCCGCTGTGGAGGATGCTTGGCAGACGGACCTTGAGGGCCACGTGGACTTCGACGGTTGGCAGTACCTGTCGAAGTCCTCCGGTGGCGACCCGACACAGATCGACGGCAGGAAGCCGGTGGTCTATTTCGGTTCCTTCCAGGACCTATTGGGTCGTGACGCAGCAGGGAACATCAAACCCAAGAATGAATGGCTCCACCAGGTGAATTGGGACCTCGTGGTGTTCGATGAATATCATTTTGGCGCGTGGCGAGAGACCGCAAAGGAGCTTTTTGAAGGGGAGGAGGAGGCGGTTTCCAAGAAAGAAGCCAAGCTTGAATACGCCGCTGGGCTGGCTGTCAGAATAACGTGATTGTTTCATGTTGAATCTCCTCAAAAAACATTACGAGAAAATTCTACTCATTTGTACCGCTAAAAATTGGGAGCATTACCCGAGGACCTCACCGTCCTGTCTCAGAAGGAGACAGAGTTCCTCCCCATCACCACCAAGGCCTACCTCTATCTCTCAGGCACGCCGTTCAAGGCGCTGGCCACCGGCGAGTTCATCGAGGAGCAGTTATTTAACTGGACGTATACCGACGAGCAGCGCGCCAAAGAAGAGTTTGCCACCAAACACCCCGGCAAGTGGAACCCCTACGGTGCGATGCCGCAGATGCGGCTTCTGACGTACCAAATGCCAGATGAGCTGGTGACGGTCGCGAGCGCTGGTGAGTTCGACGAGTTTGACCTCAACGAGTTCTTTGCGGCAAGCGGCACAGGCAACGCCGCGCAGTTTAAGCACAAGAGCGACGTACAAAAGTGGCTGGACATCATCCGAGGCCAGTACGGACCAAAGACCGTCGAGAGCCTCAAGACAGGCACGCGGCCCCCGTTCCCGTATTCAGACGTGCGCTTGTTGCCTTACCTGCAGCACTCGTTCTGGTTCTTGCCCAATGTCGCGGCCTGCCACGCGATGGCAAATCTACTGGCTGAAAAGCACAACACTTTCTGGCACGAATACGAGGTTGTCATAGCTGCCGGTGCGTCGGCGGGGATCGGGCTCAACGCGCTGCCGCCGGTACGTAAGGCGATTGGGAGCGGGTTCCAAAACAAGACAATCACGCTGTCGTGTGGCAAACTAACCACTGGCGTCACTGTGCAGCAGTGGTCTTCCATCCTGATGCTGCGCAACCTGAAGTCGCCGGAGACCTACTTCCAAGCTGCGTTTCGCGTTCAATCCCCCTGGTCCATAAAAAACCCGAATGGTGATAACCCGAACGAAGAAGAAATCCTCAAACCCGTCTGCTTCGTGTTCGACTTCGCGCCCACGCGCGCGCTGCGGCAACTCTCTGAGTATGGGATCGGCCTATCGCCCAATGAGCCGAACCCGGAGAATGCGGTTAAGGACCTTGTATCATTTCTGCCGGTGCTGGCTTACGACGGCGCGAACATGACCCAGATCGATGCAGGTGGCATTCTAGATATAGCCATGGCGGGTACCTCGGCCACGCTGTTGGCGCGCAAGTGGGAGAGTGCGCTGCTGGTGAACGTGGACAACGATACACTGCGCCGGATCATGGGTAATCCTGAGGCGATGGCCGCCGTGGAGCGCATAGAGGGCTGGCGCACATTGGGCGACCATGTCATCGAGACCATCATCAACAAGAGCGAGAAAGTCAAAGAACTCAAGAAAAAAGCCAAGGAGAATGAACTGACAGGGAGGGAGAAAAAGGAACTCACGGTCGAGGAAAAGGAGTACAAGTCCAAGCGAAAGCTCGTGCAGGAGAAGCTGGTCAAGTTCGCGACGCGTATCCCGGCGTTCATGTACCTGACCGACTTCCGCGAGAACACGCTTCAGGATGTGATAACAAAACTGGAGCCGGATCTGTTCTTGGCCGTAACGGGCCTTTCAGTGGAGGACTTTCACCTGCTTGTTAGGATGAGGGTGTTCAACACTGAGCAGATGAACCAGGCAGTTTTCGCCTTCCGTCGCTATGAGGACGCTTCGCTTCGCTACACCGGAGTTGAGAGCCACACTGGCCTGAGCCATTACGGGCTCTACGACACAGTGGTGGCGAGAGAGTGAAAGGCTGTTGTCGGCCCGGATAAGGTAGTAAGAGGGAGCCCGTACCGCTATCACGTAAGAGGATCAGTACCAAGGAGGAATTCCTGACTATGTTTCAGGAATTGAAAAAGGCGGTTCAGGACGATCCGGACCGTCTTGCCGACAGCGTGTTTGAAAACAAGAAACTCGCCGCGCTTGTTAACGACATTTGAGCTTCGGCAAGGGCCATAGACGGACTGAAATTGGACCCGACTATTCAGATAGACACGCATGTACCCGACCAATTTCCCACTGAATGGAGCGAGTATCAGTGCAAATACAAGGAACCCGTCGGGTCGGCCTGGGCGGATATGGTGCTGGATGGATTGTCACTCAACATAGATAAGCTTGAATTTCATGCAATAATTGAAAGTGGCGGCACACTGGTCCGCAGCGTTGGAATCGTTCGGGCCAAAGCACGCATCGGGCTCAAGAACCTGGCTTACAACATGCGGCGCTTGGTTCAATTGGAGCGATTGGCCACAGTACCACCATGATCGCATCCAGGGATGGGTTCTGCTTGAAGCGCCGATTGAAAAAGCAAACGCCCCATGAGGGCAAAAACAATAATCAAACTAATACCAATTGGCTTCGTGTCAGGTCAATACCGGCTTAAAGTTCGTGGAAAGGGGCATTAATCGAGGTGCCCATTATTATAATTATTTTTTACAGATGTGACCCGTTCTCTTGTCCGGCTTGGTACCATTTTGATCAGTTCGCTCAACCTGATACCCATTATTTCCCCCTAGCCTACCCACGTAGATCACTGTCGTATATATTATAAGGCTTGTTGCCAAAACCGAAGAAATAATAGGCTCCAGTCAATCAGCGCCGGTCAACATTAAGCCCTGAAAAAAACCGCACTGAAATTCGCATAATTCTCAATTATGGTGAATCCCTGACAGTCCTCAACAAGTCGCCGTGTTAAGGAATAGACCGATTGAAATAAATCGGGTCGTTATACTGCACGGCGAGGGGCGCCAACTGCCCGGCGAATATTTGCGGCCCAAGTAAAAAGTGATTGCGCACAAGCGGGCGATAGAGCGGTCAGAAAGAGATCGAAGGGGGGAGGGGGTCGAACGAATAAGATGCCACCCCACCCCCAAAATGAGAAAAAAGCGAGTGGGACTCCGGTGCCCGGCCTGGGTGCTGGACAAATATTTTGATTTCCCTTTTCCTCGCGCGCGCACGCGCGAGGAGGCCATATTAAACGCTTACCCGGCGCGTATATGAGGAATTACTCAGCTCTGCAGATCGCTCCGTCTGGGCTAGCACATATGCATTTTTTGACGGACCAAAAGCATTTGAAGTGCTGGCGCGGCGCATGGACGCGACACCCAGCCTACGGGTTACCCTGCTACTGAATATTCAGCGCAAGAGGGGCGATACCACCGCCGCCGAGCACCTTGTGCGCAAGTTTGCGGATCGATTTTGGGCTAAGGACTGGCCAGGATCATCACGGCCAAATGTCTACTACGACCCTCGAGCGCTCGAGACTGAGGGTCCCGCGGGCGTCCTGCATGCCAAGGCCATCGTCGTCGATGACGAGGTTGTTTTCGTGACCTCAGCGAACCTAACCGAGGCCGCCCTCGACCGCAACATCGAGATAGGACTTCTTATACATAGCGTAATTCCGGTGGTCACCCTCCCGAGCCTATAATGCGGGGTCGCAGATCAGCGCCCCAAAGGGCTAAACAGGAGAGTGACCATGGCAGAGTATGTTGGATTTGACGTATCGAAGGAAGAGACGAGTTTTTGCGTAATGGACGAGGCCGGCAAGATATTGGGGCAAGGCAAGGCATTGAGCGATCCGGAGGCTTTGTTTGCAATGCTCAAAGAGCACACGCTTTGCCCTGAGCGGATAGTTCTTGAGACGGGCACCCTTTCCAATTGGCTGGCCCGCGGCTTACATGAATATGGATTGCCCGTGGACGTGATCGATGCCCGCCAGGCCCATGCGGTGATGAAGCTTCAGCACAACAAAACGGACGCCAATGACGCTATTTTGTTGGCTGAGATCGCGCGGACGGGTTTTTGCCGTTCGGTGGCGGTGAGCAGTGAAGCGGCGCAGGAGCACCGGATTTTGATCAAGGCGCGGAAACTTCTAGTCTCTCAGCGCACTGCCACACAGAACGCGATCCGTGGTTTTCTGAGTTCTCTCGGTCTGCGTTTTCCGAAGGGGTCGGGCAAGCTTGGGGAACGGGTCCTCACGGTATTGACAGCACGGCCTGATTTGTCACCACTGATCGAACCGCTGTTGTCGAGTGCCGAGAACCTAGCCCAGGAGATCGCGCGTTTTGATCAGGAAATCAAGGCGCGTGCCGGAGAGATGGTGGCCTGCCGCCTGCTGATGACGGTTCCGGGGATTGCGCACAATACCGCTCTGGCCTTCGTGGCGACCATTGACGAACCCTCGCGGTTCACCGACTCACGCGCGGTGGGTGCCTATCTGGGCCTGACCTCGCGGCGCTATCAGTCCGGGGAGATGGACTATACGGGACGGATATCAAAGAACGGCGACGGCCTGTTACGCAGTCTTCTTTATGAAGCGGCTAACGTTCTTTTGACCGTTGTCCGCAAGTCCCATCCGATCAAGGATTGGGCACGGCGTATTCGCAAACGCAGCTCTCACAAGAAAGCCTGCGTGGCGTTGGCGCGTAAACTGGCGGTAATCATGCACCGGATGCTGATCACCGGTGAAACGTTCCGCTGGCCTGAGATGGAGGCGATAGCTTAAAAGGGAAAAAAACGACAACCGGTTCCGTAAAGTAAAGTCACGGAACCTTCGTCCCCAACCGGGACGATGGCCAAGGCGATCCCGCCCCGCTGGTTGCAAGCCGGACAGAAAACCGTCCGCCATTGCGTCTAATACATTGGGAGGCCAAAGCCAAAGGGCACTATGATGAAGCATCCGGCCCAACCGCCGGAAACGACTTCGGAGACAACCGTGTTCCCGGTGAAGGATAAAAGAAGGGTTTAGGAGCTTGACTGCTGAGCCGGAATTAGACAACCAGAGTATATTGAAGTTTGACCCTTTCCTTTTAACAGGAACCCCATGACCGAACTGATTGGATTTTTAGATGCCGCGAACGATGTTCTGGAAGCGGTAGTTGTTTTTGTGCTGGGTATCGCCATTTTAGCCTTCGGGGTCTTTTTTCTTATTGATGTCACCCAAACGCGAAATGCAATCCGGCGGAATTTTCCTGTTCTTGGCCGGTTTCGTGCCATCTTCGAGTTCTTCGGAGAATTTTTCCGCCAATACTTTTTTGCCATGGACCGCGAGGAAATGCCGTTCAATCGGCATCAAAGAAATTGGGTCCACAGGGCCGCAACTGATAAGAGCAATACGGTCGCATTTGGTTCCACCCGCGATCTGCGACCACCGGGAACGCTGTTATTTGTTAACAGCCCGTTTCCCACCCTTGAGGAAAGTGTAACGCAAATAAATCCACTTGTGTTTGGTCCTAACTGCGAGAATCCATTTTCCACGACTTCGTTGTTCAATATCTCTGCCATGAGTTATGGAGCAATTTCGCGGCCTGCGGTTCAGGCGTTGTCGCGGGGTGCGGCGGCGGCGGGGTGCTGGCTCAATACCGGTGAAGGTGGCTTGTCACCTTATCATCTGGAGGGCGGCTGCGATTTGGTCTTCCAGATTGGCACTGCCAAATACGGCGTGGGCGATAACAAAGGCCAACTGAGTGACAAGCGTCTGATTGAGATTTCTGCCCACGATCAGGTTCGTATGTTTGAAATCAAGCTCTCCCAGGGCGCGAAGCCCGGGAAAGGCGGAATCTTGCCGGGTATTAAGGTCACTGAAGAGATCGCCAGGATACGAGGTATAGAACCGGGCAGTGATTCCCTAAGCCCCAATCGAGATCCGGACCTGGAAACAATTGACGATATCCTCGACCGCATTGCCCACATACGAACGGTCACAGGCAAACCGGTAGGTTTCAAGACGGTTATAGGATCCAAGGGATGGTTAGTAAGACTGTTTGAAGCCTGCCTTGATCGAGGGATAGATTCCGCCCCGGATTTCATCACCATCGATGGTGCCGAAGGAGGTTCCGGGGCGGCACCCATGGGATTGATCGACTACATGGGGTTGCCCATTCATGAAAGCCTACCGTTGGTCGTCGACATGTTGGTCCGCCTTGGGCTCAAGGACCGGGTCAAGGTGATTGCATCCGGTAAATTGATAACGCCGCCTGATATCATATGGGCCTTTTGTATCGGAGCCGATGCGGTGGTCTCAGCAAGAGGGTTCATGTTTTCGTTAGGGTGCATCCAGGCGCAGCAATGTGATAAGGATACCTGTCCGACAGGCATTACCACTCATAATCCACGCCTCCAACGAGGCTTGGTCGTCGAAGAGAAAGCACAGCTCGTCGCCAATTACGTTCGCAATATAAACAAAGGTATTCGGCTCATTTGCCATTCCTGCGGAGTGCATGAACCGAGTGAACTCGACCGCAATCACTGCCGTATTGTCATGCCCAACGGCAGATCGGTACCCTTGGACGAAATTTATCCCATTCAATTGCCCGCAACAGAAGAATAATCGATACCCTTTTTGATCAGCAGGCGGGGCAATCTAAATGGCAATCATGATGATCGTGTCGCCGGTGAATGGCCGCCCTTCGCCAAGCTGCAGTTCATGCACCGGCGCCACACCGCCGTCGTCCGCCTAGAGGAAGCCGGCTGCGAACCCGGCGAGATCGCCGCCATCACCGGCCATTCACGACAGACAATTATCCAGTTCCTCGATCAGCATTACGGCGCCAGAACAGAAAAAATGGCCCGCAACGCATGGGCCATGTTACGCGGGTGTAAAATTATGTCGGAACAATTCCACAGGTCTTACCGATTCAGAATATTCTCTCAAAGCCCTTAATCCTCGAGGCAACCGGAAGCACGGCGCCTTGAATCAACAAAGGTGGCCCCTTTTTACTCCGGAATAGATTCCCTCACCATTGCCATGGTTAGCGCTTGGGAAAACACGAAACCTTGTCTTTACGACGTTAAAACTTATCGGAACCCTTGACTGCCTATGGTCAGTCCCTAAGTCTTTTTTTGCACCAAGCTTGCCCGGAACCAGACGTAGAGCCCGCTGCCGATAACCAATGCCGTGCCGGACAGCATCCAGGCATCCGGGACGTCCCCGAAGACGACAAGGCTGATCGACATTGACGCGAGCAGATGAAAATACGAAAACGGCGCCAGCACCGAGGCCGAGGCTAGACTGTACCCGCGAATCATTAAATAGTGGCCGGTCGCTCCGGCGCTTCCCAACACCGTCATCAGAAGCCACGATAGCGCCGAAGGCGTGTCCCAGAAAAAAGGCAGCATGGCGCTGAGCACGACCAGTCCCGTCGCCGTCGAATAAAAGGTGGTGGTCGCGGCGCTGTCCATGGACCGCATGATTCGCGTCATGATCAGGTAGAGGCTGAGGCAGATCGCCGTCAATATCGGCAGCAGGGAGGCCCACTGAAGCTGGCCGAATCCGGGGTGAACGATCAGCAGGATGCCGATAAAACCGACGACGACGGCGGCCCAGGTGCGGATGCCGACGGATTCTCCCAGGATCGGTACGGACAGGGCCGTGACCAGAACGGGGGCGATAAATTGTATCGCCGTGGCGTCGGCCAGGGGCATCAACGAGATCGCGAAATACATGGTCCCCGTCGCGCCGAGAAGAAATCCGCCCCGTATGGCCTGCAGACCGGGCCGGTTGGCCCGCAAAAAGCCGTAGGACCCTCGGGCGCCGAGGAAGATAAAAGTGACGACGACATGAAAGAAAAACCGCGACCAAATGACCACCGCCACCGGATTATCCTGCATCAGGTGTTTGCCGAGTCCATCCATGCTGGCGAGCAAGGCGCCGGCGACGACAATCAGCAAAATCCCTTTCCGAACATTACCGGTTTCATCGACAGCCGCCGCCCTGACTGGGTTCAGGCGGTAAAACATGCCGTTGACATGATTGTCGGCTCGACGGGGATGAGCGGTTCGAAGCCCATGCCATCAAGCACATCGCGGCGGATGTCGACGCCCGGCGCGACCTGATCAAGCACCATGCCTTCGGCGGTCAGGCGGAACACCGCCCGTTCGGTGACATAGAGAACCTCTTGTCCCCGCCGTATCGCCTCGGCGCCGGAATAGGTGATCTGGCCGACCTCATCCAGGAGCTTCCTGATTTTCCCGGACCGGGTAACCGCGAGGCTGCCGTCGCCGGTCGCAATCTCAGCTCCCTTGGCGTCGAAGGTGCCGCAAAAGACCATCTTGCGGGCGTTGACGGCGATGTCCATGAAACCGCCAGGCCCGACCGGCAGGCCGCCGAGTCGCGACACGTTGACATTGCCGATCGCGTCAATCTCGCCGAAGCCAAGGAAGGCGATGTCGAGTCCGCCGCCGGAATAGAAATCGAACTGGGAGGGACCGTCGATCATCGCCGATGCATTGCGCGCGAAGCCGAACAGCATGCCGTCAAGCAGGGAGCCGCCGTAGGTTCCGTGTTCGATGGTCTGGTAGTAGCGGTCCTGGTCGCCGCGTGCGGCGATGATCTTGGCGATGGCGTCGGGAATGCCGAAGCCGAAGTTGATCACCGCGCCATCGTAAAGTTCCTCCGCCGCCCGGCGGGCGATGACCTGGCGGACGGTGAAGGGCGACTCGGGTTCGGGCGGCACGACGCCCTGGCGTTCACCCGATAGTGTCGGGTCGTAGGGGATGTCGTAAGAGGTCGACTGCTCGGGATCGACCACCACCGCATCGACGATGGCGCCTGGGACCCGCACCGCGCGGGCCGGCAGGGTGCCGGTCTCGACCGCCGTGCGCACCTGGACGATCACCTTGCCGCCGGAATTGTGGGCCGCCTGGGCGATGGCGTAGATGTCCACATTGGCGGTTTCCTGATCGAGGGATATGTTGCCGTGGGCGTCGCCGAAGGAGCCGCGGATGATCGCCACATTGATGGCGAACGGTTTGTAACGCAGCATTTCCTGGCCGTCGAATTCGACCAGTTCGACCAGATCATCGGTCGTCCGCTTGTTCATCTTGCCGCCTTCGAGACGGGGGTCGACGAAGGTGCCGAGGCCGACATGGGTGAACAGCCCGGGCCGGCCGGCGCCGATTTCCCGGTAAAGCTGCATGAGGACGCCGCCGGGCAGCACATAGGCCTCGATTTTTTCGTCACGGGCCATCTCCTGCATGCGCGGCGACCACACCCAGTGACCGCCGATGACCCGCCGCACCATGCCCTCGTGGGCGAAGCAGTTCATGCCCTTGTCCTTGCGGTCGCCAATGCCGAGCGAATGAATGGCGGTCAGGTCACGGGGATGACCGGTGTCGAGAAACCGTTTCTCGACGGCGGCGAACAGGCAGGATGCCTCAACAAGACCGCCACCGCCGCCGATCAGGCCGACGGTGTCGCCGTCGTTGATCAGGGCGACGGCGTCTTCCTTGGACATGAACTTGTTGATGGTCATGGCTCCACTCTTTACGATTTTCAAAGTCCGGGACGATGGCAACCTGCCGTCAAATTATTAAAGACTAATAAAGCTATCTAGGCAACTATATAAAAAAATGTCATATAAACTTTATTTTATCGTATCTAATGACGGAGTCGATGGGAATGCCGCCGAAGACTGAAATGAGGAGCAGGCCATGGCCGGGCAGCGAAATATAGAGGCCGCGCGGTTGCTCGCCGATGCCTGGCTCGCCGATTCCGTGATCGAGCCGTTGCCGGCCCATCTGCGGCCCCGCAACCACAGTGAGGCGACGGCGATTCAGGACGCCATGGCTCGTCGGATCGGTCTGCCGGTGGCCGGCTGGAAGGTCGGGGGGGCGCCGAACGTCGGTCGCATCTTCGCGCCGCGCCTGTTCGCCACGCCGGCTGTCCTGCCCGTGCCGGCGTTCGCCGCGGCGCGGATCGAATGCGAACTCGGTTTCCGCTTGCGCCACGACTTGCCACCGCGATCCGATGACTATAGCGAGGCCGAGGTCGCCGCCGCCTGCGCGCTGATGCCTTGCGTTGAAATCACCACCGCGCGGGTTCGCCAGGCCCGCCATATCGCCCAGTCGCCGGACGACGTGCTCGACATCCTCGCCGACAACGCGGTCCAGGGAGGGCTGGTGGTCGGCGCCGCCATCGACGACTGGCGGACCCTGTCGCTGCTTGACATAACGATCGACCTTCGCATTGACGGCGGCCAGGCTGTGCCGCTTAATCCGCGCGAGGACCGCTCCGAGCCGTTCAAGGTCATGGTTTGGCTGGTCAACGCCCTGTCGGCGCGCGGCATTGGCCTGTCGGTCAGTCAGGTCACCACGCTGGGCAGCATCACGGTCTCGCAACCCCTCGCGCCGGGCCAGTCGGCGGTCGCCGATTACGGCCGCTTCGGCAGCATCGCGGTCGCCGTCGCGGCGCCGGACGAGCAGGTCATACCGGAAAAACTGCTCTAGGCGCGCTACCCGTTCCGCATCGCGTCGCACAGGTTCTGCACCTGTTCGTAGTCGCGGGACTGGGCGGCCATGCGGACCGGTGCGTTGGCGGCGCCCAAACCGGTGTAGCCATCGCGCTGGATGACTTCCAGGAACAAACCGTTGACGTCGCGGGTGAATATCTGGAAGTAGGCGCCGCCGTCGGCGTCCTGATCGTAGAGAATGTTGCGCGCCTTCATATCCCGGATGGCCTGCGGTTCGAGGTCGAAGCGCCGCGGCAGGTCATCGTAGTAGTTGGCCGGCGCCTGCAAGATGATGTCCTGATCCAGTGTATCGGCATAGGCGAAAATATCGACGCAGGTAAAGGCGAAATGGTGGTACGAGGCGAGGATGTTCTTGGCCAGGAACCGCTGCGTCGTGGTGTTCGGCCCGATCGACGCGTTGAGAGACATGCGGATGCGCCCGTTATCGTTCGATATGTTGCGGCTGCGCACGGTTCCGTGCGGGTCGAGGACATCCAGTTGTTCGTTCGATTCGAAGCCGAACATGGCGCAGTAATAGAGCAGGCTGGAAAGGAACTCGGTCGGCGCCACCGCCTGCGAGAAATGATCGATGTCGCGCAGCCCGTTGCCTTCCGCCGGCGGGTGATCGGCGACTTCCACGAAGTCGACATCGTAGAACGCCGGCGCGCCCTCGCCGCCGTCGAGAAAATAGATCATGCTGCCGCCGAGGCCACGGATGGCCGGTATATCAAGTTCGCCGGGCTGCGCCAGATGGCCGATCGTTCCGCCCTGGAACAAGCCGACGCGTTCGACCATCGTCGGCAGCTTGTCGACGTGGAAGGCCAGCCCGCAGACCGACAGGCCGTGCAGCAGATAGAAGGAATGGGCCGGACAGTCCGGCTGCTCGTTGACAACCAGGTTGATTCCGCCCTGCCGGTAGAGCGAGACGTCCTTCGATTTGTGCCGGTGGCTATGGACGAAGCCCATGGCTTCGAGGAGACGCTTGAGGTCGGCGGCGTCCTTGCCTTCGCAGGCGAACTCTATAAAGCCGATATCCTGAACGACCGGAAGCGACGCCACCTCCGTCGCCGTTTCCTCGAGAAGGTGGAAGGCGCGGATGCCGTCTTCGGCGACCTTATGGGCCGGCATGGCGCGCACCTGGTCGTTGAAAATTTCCATCGAAACGGGACCGTCGTAACCCATAGAGCGCAGTAACTTGTAAAGGTCGGTGACAGGCAGATTGCCTTGACCGGGGAACAGCCGGAAATGACGCGACAGCAGCTCGATGTCCATTTTGGTGGTCGGCGCGTCGGCTAGGTGAACGAGGAAGATGCGGGCCGGGTCTATGTCTTCAAGGGGGGCGAAATCGACTTCCATGGCGAAGCTGTGAACGGCGCCGAAAACCAGGCCCAGATTGGTCCTGTCGGCCTTTTCAATAATCTGCCAGGCCTGCCAATAGGTACGCACGCAATGGCTTGTCGACAGGGCCTCGTAACCGACGCGCAGGCCGCGTTCCGACGCCATGTCGGCGAGCAGGGCGAGATCGGCGGCCGCCCTGTCGGCGTCGTCCACGGTATCGGGTTGGGTGTTGGCGCAAACGATCAGCATGGGGGCGCCGGTCTCGGCGGCGAGGTCGAGGAAGCGTCCGGCGCGCTTTAAATTCCATTTCCGGTGTTCGTCCGGCGCCGCCTCGAAGTCGCGCAGGGATTGCAGGCTGAGGATTTCTATTCCGGCCTCGGCGGCGACGCCGGCGACATCGGACAAGCTGCCGTCGAAGTATATAAGATCTTCGCGGAATATCTCAATGCCGGCAAAACCGGCAGTGGCGGCGGCGAATATTTTTTTTTCCAGAGGACCGGAAAACGATAAGGATGAGATACCTCGCTTCATGGCGTTCCTCTCCAGGGGGCATTCGTAACGGGTGCCGAAACAGCTCCATAACGAGACACCTTTATAAGCCGAAACATTTCATCTCGATAGCTCCAATCTCCGTCCCACTTCGCCAGCGGCGGTTGGTCACGGCCTCGCGCATTTCGGCCCGTAAAAGACGGATCGTGTCCTCGGCGAAAATGGAGAGGGGGACATCGGCATTGACCACCGCGTATGCCTTGAACGATGTCGGTTCCGCAATCGGCACGCGGACGACACCCGGGAAATTCCGCGCGGCGACCGAATACTCATCGATAATGGCGACCCCGAGGTTGTGCCGAACCAGGCTGTAGACGGTCTGTGCGAAACGGGCCTGGATGGCGAGCGTGTAGTCATGGCCATTTTCGAGAAATGTCGACGCCAGGATCCGCCCGTAGGGATCGTCGGGATCGATGCCGACCAGCGGATACGCGGCCAACGCGGCCAACGACAATTCCTTGCGCCCGGCAAGGGCATGCCCTTCCGGAACGATGGCGACCAGATCTCCGGTCGCCAACTCGTGCGAGATCAGGCCGGGATGGTCGATCCGGGAACTCATCGCCACCAGTTCTCCCTTCTTGAGGAGCAGGTAGTTGATGGTCTCTTCAATCTTCAGGACGTTGATGTCCATCGCCAGATCGGGATACTTTTCGCGCAGCCTTTTCACCGCCCGCGGCATGATGTCCTGCGAGATGCTCGGCGCCGAGGCAAAAGAAAAGACGGACGAGCCGCCGCGCTTGAGCGCGTCGACGGAATACTGAAGGTCTTCGACTTTCTGGAACACCTCGTTGATCTGGCCGAAGACGTCCCGCGCCTCCTGGGTCGGGATATAGCGGCCATGGCGGCGCGAAAACAGGCTGATGCCTAACTGGCTCTCGGCATGTTTCATCACCCGGCTGATGCCGGGCGCCGAGACATTCAGCACCTCGGCGGCACCCTTGACCGTGCCGGCGGTCATGATGGCGCGAATGACTTCGATCTGGCGTAAGGTCAGCATGCGGCGCGTCCTCTGGTCGGCGGCCAAAATTAACATGAAGTAGCCTGTATATGCAATATTGATAATTGATGTTATGTTGATTTGGGATTGATATAGCCCTCAACGGTTCCCGTTCCCGGCGATGCGGAATGAAGCGAACCGATTGGGAGTTTCTCGATGTTCAATCTGGTCAGCGACGTCCTCATCGAAGACGAATCTTTGCGGGATGGTTTGCAGGGCGAGAAACGCTCGTTCTCTGTCGAGGAAAAGCAGCACTTCATTCGCGGCATGGAAGCCTGCGGTGTGCGGCGCATTCAGGTGGGATCCTTCGTCCATCCGCAGTGGGTTCCGCAGATGGCCAACACCGACGAGCTGTTTTCGCTCCTCGAGCCGGCGCCGGGCGTGACCTATACGGCGCTGGTGCTCAACGACCACGGCCTCGACCGCGCCATTGCCGCAGGGGTCAAGCACCTCAGCATGTCGGTCTCGGCCAGCGAAACTCATTCGATGAAGAATACCAATCGCAGCTTGGCCGATGCCCGCGCCCTTATCAGGCCGATGATCGAGAAAGCCTTGTCGCACGGCATTTCCGTGCGCGCCGGTATTCAGTCGGCCTTCGCCTGCTCCTACGATGGCGCCACGCCGCCTGAACGGGTGTGCGAGATCGCCGCCAGTTACAGCGAACTGGGCGTCCAGGAAATCAACATCGCCGATTCGCCGGGCCTGGCCAATCCCAGGTCGGTCTACGATCTGGCGACCAGGGTGCGGGCGGCAGTGGGCGACGATATCGCCTTGTCGCTGCATCTGCACGACACCCGCGGCCTCGGCATCGCCAATATGGTGGCCGGCCTGCAAGCGGGCGTGGCGATCTTCGACGCCGCCCTCGGCGGCGTCGGCGGTTGTCCGTACATCGCCAACGCCTCGGGCAACATTTCCACAGAAGACGCCGCCTTCGCCCTCGAACAGATGGGCGTCGTCACGGGGGTCGACTGGCGACGGCTCTGCGGCCTCGCCCTGGAGATGGAGAAACTACTGGAAAGAACGCTTCCCAGCAGGATGGCGCACCTGCAAAGCGCCGCTTGAACGGAATTCGACAAGACTATTGAAACAAGGAGAATACAGATGACTGACTCAGTGAGGGTGATGAACCCTTTCAAGGATTGCGATGAATTGTGGTTGGGTCTCGACGAGGAAGGCCTGCGTCGCAAGGTCTTCCAGGTAGTCACCCCCGAGACCGTCGGGGCCAGCAAAATGCGCGCGGGGCTGACGGTCTTCGAGCCGGGCGAGCGTTGCGCGCCGCACAATCATCCCGATTCGGAGGAGATCAACATCGTCATCCGTGGCGAGGGTATCGCCTACGACAAGACGGCCGGCACCGAGACCCGCTTCAAGGAAAACGACTGGATGTTCATTCCGCAGGGCAACGTGCATGTGCATTACAACGATGGCGACGAGCCGCTGTGGCTGATCTGGTGTTACGCGCCAATGGGCGAGTTGCCGACGCGCTGAACGGGAATCGACACGAATATTGAAAGGTTGGAATGATGAATAGGGTATCTGCCTGGGAACGAGAGATCACCGAGGAAGACCGTGCCCATGTCCACACGTTGGTGGCGAAGGCGCGGGCGGCCATGGACGCCATCAAGGATTATGATCAGGCCAGCATCGACCGGCTCTGCCAGGCCGTCGGCTGGGCGACGGCCAACGAGGAAACCTTCACCCGCCTCGCCCATATGGGCGTCGACGAGAGCGGCATTGGCGACCGCGAGGGTCGCCCCAACAAGCGCTTCAAGATCATGGGCGTGCTGCGCGATGCGCTGCGCCAGAAAAGCGTCGGCATCATCGAAGAGGATCCGGAAATGGGCCTGGTCAAGTACGCCAAGCCGGCCGGCGTCATCGCCTCGCTGATACCGACCACCAACCCGGCGCTGACGCCGCCGGTTACGGCGATTTACGCGCTCAAGGCCAAGGACGCCGTGATTTTCTCGCCGCACCCGCGCAGCAAGGGCACGACCGTCGAAACCGTGCGTGTCATGCGCGAGACGCTGAAGGCGCTCGGCGCGCCCGAGGACATATTCCAGTGCATCGAGACGCCGAGCATCCCCGTCACCCAGGAACTGATGGCGAATTGCGACCTGACCATGGCGACCGGCGGCAAGCCGATGGTCACCGCCGCCTACAGTTCCGGAAAACCGGCTTACGGCGTCGGCGCCGGCAACTCGACCATGGTCATCGACGAGACCGCCGACATCGAGGAAGCGGCCCTTAACTCGCGTATCTCGAAGACTTCGGACTTCGGATCCGGTTGTTCGGCGGATGGCAATCTGTTGATCGACAGCAGTATCTACGACCGACTGCGCGATCGCTTGATCGCCGAAGGCGGCTACCTGTGCACTGGCGAAGAAAAGGCCAGGCTCGAAACCGCCCTGTGGGGCGATAACGGTCACCGGACGATGAACACCATCGCCAGCCCGGCCCAGAGCATCGCCAAGATCGCCGGATTCACCATCCCCGCCGACCGAAAGTTCATCATGGTCGAGCAGGATGAGATCGGCAAGCAGCACAAGTTCTCCGGCGAGAAACTGTGCCTGGTCATGGCGCTTTATAAATATCACAACTTCGATGAGGCGCTGGACATGGTGGAGCGCATTTACGAAGTCGCCGGCAAGGGCCACTCGTGCGGCATTTACTCCTTCGACGACGACCACATCGACCGCCTGGCGCAGGTCGCCCCGGTCAGCCGGATGATGGTCCGCCAGCCGCAGTCGAAGGCCAACGCGGGATCGTTCACCAATGGTATGCCGATGACCTCGAGCCTGGGTTGCGGTATCTGGGGTGGCAACATCACCAACGAAAACGTCCACCTGAAGCATTATCTGAACGTGACATGGGTCTCGCGTCCGATACCCGAAGACCGTCCGAGCGAACAGGAACTGTTCGGCGAGTTCTACCAGACACAGGCTCTTTAGACCCGAGTCGCCCGTTTCTCCCAGGGCCACTCTCACCTCCCCCCCCTTGGGCGCAAAGCGCGCCTGGGGGGCGGGTGTTTTTCCGATAATCGCCGGGCGCCGGAAACGCCAGGTTCTGGAGATCGAAAATGAAAGACCAGGTATCCAATTTATTGATCCGCTATCTGGAAGGCCGTGGCGTCAAGCACATATTCGGCCTCTGCGGACACACCAACATCGCCGTCCTGTCGGCCATGTCGAACAGCAAAATCAACTTCGTCACCGTCCGCCACGAGCAGATTGCGGCCCATGCGGCGGACGGCTATGCGCGCGTGACCGGCAAGGCCTCGGTGCTGCTCAGCCATCTCAGCCCGGGCCTGACCAATGCGGCGACCGGCGTCGCCAACGCGGCCCTGGATTGCATCCCGATGGTGGTCATCGCCGGCGACGTGCCAAGCCATTACTACGGCAAGCACCCGCATCAGGAAGTCAACCTTCATGCCGACGCCTCTCAATTCGAGATCTACCGGCCTTTCGTCAAGCGGGCCTGGCGCGTCGACACGCCGGAGTTGTTCCCGGAAATTATCGAAAAGGCATTCGCCCTGGCCGAGAACGGCCAACCCGGGCCGGTTCTCGTCGATGTGCCGATGGATATCTTCTCGGCGGAAATCGACGTCGCCCTGTTCGACCGCCTGCGCCACAACACAAAGACATTGAGCAAGCCATCGATCGACGAAGAGACCGCGGCGACCATCGTCCGTTCCCTTGTCGAGGCCGACAACCCGCTGCTTTATGTCGGTGGCGGCATCGCCTTGGCGAAAGCCACCGGGGAACTCGAGGAATTCGTCGATCACCTGAACATTCCGGTCGCCCACAGCCTGATGGGCAAGGGCATGATGAGCGACGAACATCCCATGATGCTCGGCATGACCGGCTTTTGGGGCACCCAGTTCATCAACGATCAATGCCTCAAGGCCGACTGGGTGCTGGGCCTGGGAACCCGTTTCAAGGAAGCGGATTGTTCGTCCTGGTATCCCGACTACACGTTTAACTTCCCGCCGGCGAAGCTGATCCACATCGACATCGAGGCGACAGAGATCGGGCGTAATTTTCCGACCGAGATCGGCGTCGTGGCGGATCTGAAGCAGGCCCTGAAAGTGATGCTGAAGGTGGCCAGGGAGCTTTATCCGAAAGGCCTTAAGAACCCGGTGCTGGCCGCCGAGATTGCCGCCTACCGTCTCGATTTCAAGGCCTCCAACGCCGAAATGGAAAGCTCGGACGCCTTCCCGATGATGCCCGAGCGTATCCTTGCCGATGTCCGCGCCGCGATGCCGCGTGACGCCATCCTGACCACCGATGTCGGCTGGAACAAGAACGGCGTCGGCCAGCAATTCCCCATCTACACGCCGGCGACTGTGTTCACGCCCGGTGGATATGCGACCATGGGTTTTGGACCGCCGGCGGCGCTCGGAATCAAGATTGCCTGTCCCGATAAAGTCGTGATTTCGATGGTCGGCGATGGCGGTTTCGGGCAAAATCCGGCGCTGCTGGCGACCGCCGCGGCGGAGCGGCTGGGCGTCATCTGGGTGGTCATGAACAACAACGCCTTCGGCACCATCGCCGGCCTGCAAAAGGCTCACTACGGCCTGACCTACGGCACCACTTTCCCCGACGACGGCGACGAGATGATGCCGAACTACGCCGATATTGCCAAAGCCTACGGGGTCGATGGCGTGCGGGTGCGTTCCGCGAAGGCCTTCAAGCCCGCCCTCGAGGCGGCCATCGCCTCCGGCCGGCCGACGGTGATCGACGTCGCCATGATCAACAATCCGACGCCGACCAGCGGTCACTGGAACATCCTCGATATTTACTCGCCCAATAAAGACGTCTCGCATGTGGCGACCTAGGGAATCCTGACTATGGTCTACGGACTCGGCCTTGCCCACGGCCCCGGCAAAACCCGGCCCTTCCCCATGGGGCAGGCACCGGTGCATGGCGATACCTTGCTGACCGGCACGGTCGGCGATCCGATCGGCCATGTCCGGGCGCCGGAGGTCATGGCGGCCTGGTTCGCCCGCCGCGGCATCAACGCCATGTGGCTGCCGTTCCACGTCAGCCCCGAGAATCTGGGGGCTTTCGTCGCCGGCATGCGCGCCCTGGGCAATGTCGCCGGCTTCACGGTCACCATGCCGCACAAGGAGAAGGTCATCCCCCTGCTCGACCATGTGACGGACATTGTCGAGCGGACGGGCTCCGCCAATCTGGTGCGACGGGAAGCGGATGGTCGCCTGATCGGCGATAATGTGGACGGCGTCGGCTTCATGGAGGGGTTGCGGGTCAGCGGCGTCTCCGTTACGGGACGCTCCGTCTGGCTGGTCGGCCTCGGCGGCGCCGGCGCCGCCATCGCCTGGGCCTTGGCCGGGGCCAAACCGGGCCGCATGATCCTGCACGATATCAATGAGACGCGCGCCGTTAACCTCGCCGACTCCCTGCGCCAATGCCATGGCGATATTGCGATCGAGGTGGCAAGACCCGAAAGCATCGATGTCGCCATTAACGCGACTCCCCTGGGGTTGCATGCCGAAGATGACCTGCCCTTCGACCCGGGTGTCGTCAAAACCGGGGGCGACCTTGTCGAAATCATCATGACGCCCGAGGTGACGCCCTTGATGGCGAAGGCCGCCGATCAGGGGTTGCACGTGGTGCCCGGACGCCGCATGCTCGACGGCCAGTTACAACGTTACGCCGACTTCATGGGGCTGTCCCCGGCCACGGGGTGACGCCGCGTCCGGCGGGTCAGGAAGTAAGGAAACCAAGTCATGGATTTCGGCCTCGACCATGAACAGCAAATGCTCATCGACACGGTGCGCGATTTCATCGGCAAGGAGCTGCAACCCCTCGAGGAAGAGGTCGAGGAGACCGGCGTCCTGGCCCCGGAAAAGGCTCGTGCCATTTTTGAAAAATCCCGGCAGCTCGGGTTGTACGCCATGAACATCTCCGAGGAATTCGGCGGCGGCGGCCTTTCGGCGGTCAACACCATGCTGGTCGAGGAGCAATTCGGCCACACCACCGACATCCTGATCCGGCGCGCCTTCGGCAATGTCTACGAGGTCCTGCTGGCCTGCCTGGGTCCACAGGTCGAAAGGTGGCTTCTGCCGACCGTCAGGGGCGAGCGCACCTGTTCCATCGCCTTCACGGAACCCGGCGCCGGATCGGACGCGGCGGGAATCAAGACCCGCGCCCGCGCCCGCCCCGACGGCGAAGGCTGGCTGCTGTCGGGCAACAAGCACTTCGTCAGCGACGGTATGGTTTCCGATTTTTTCGTCGTCACCGCGGTGACCGACCCGGAAAAGAAAGGTAAGGGAATTTCCATGTTCCTGGTCGACAAGGATGCCCCCGGCGTGACCGTCGACCGCGACCAGCCGATGATGGGCCTGCGCGGCACCAGCCACGTCGGGCTGTTTTTCGACGATGTCGCGTTGAGCCGGGAAAACCTGCTGGGCGAGCAGGACAAGGGCCTGGGCATGGCGTTGAAGGTGCTCGGGCGGGTCCGCCTGGCGCAGGTCGGGGCGCGGGCGGTCGGCAAGGCCACCCATGTCCTCGAAATGATGGTCGATCAGGCCAGGGATCGCCATCAGTTCGGACAGCCGCTCGGCGACTTTCAACTGGTCCAGCAGATGATCGCCGACAGCGTCATCGAGATCAACGCCGCCCGGCTGATGGTCCTGCGCGCCGCCTGGGAGATCGATCAGGGACGTGATGCCCGGGACTGGATCGCCATGGTCAAGGTGCAGGCGGCCGAAACCCTGGGCCGCGTCGTCGATCGCGCCGTACAGGTGTTCGGCGGCATGGGCTACTGCAAGGAACTGACCATCGAACGCTATTATCGCGACGCGCGGATTTACCGAATCTTCGACGGCGCATCGGAAATCCACCGTTCGGTGCTCGCACGCAGCGCCCAGCGTTCCGGCGCCGGCCTGTTCGACATCGGTCGCTGACCGGTTGACGGGGCGGGGCGCAGCCTTGAACGACAAGTTCATCAGCGCCACCGCCGCCGTCGCCTTGATTGCCGACGCCGACACCGTCGGCCTGGTCGGCGGCGGTGGTGGTCTGTTGGAGGCATCGTGCCTTTTCGCCGCCGTCGAGCGGCGATTTTTCGACACCGGCCAACCCCGCGACCTGACCCTGATCCACTCCCTCGGCATCGGCGATCGCGGGACAATGGGCCTCAGCCGTTTCGCCCATGAGGGCCTGGTCCGCAAGGTCGTCGGCGGCCATTGGATCTGGTCGCCGCGGATGCAGCAATTGGCCCGCCAGGAGAAGATCGAGGCCTATGTGCTGCCCGGCGGCGTCATCGCCCAGCTCTATCGCGAGATCGGCGCCCGGCGTCCGGGATTGTTCACCCATGTCGGCCTCGGCACCTTTGTCGATCCCCGCCACGGCGGCGGCAGGATGAACGCCAGTGCCGGCGACGACTTGGTCGAGGTGGTCACCATCGATGGCCGGGACATCCTGCGTTACAAGACGTTTCCGGTCCATGTGGCATTGATCCGGGGATCCTTCGCCGACGCCGATGGCAATGTCAGCCTCGACCGGGAGGCCGCCAGCCTGGATACCTACGCGGTCGCCCAGGCGGCCCACAATTGCGGTGGCAAGGTGATCGTTCAGGTCCGCTCGGCTGTCGCACGCGGCTCCTTGCCCGCCCGCTCGGTGCATATACCCGGCGCCATCGTCGATGCGGTGGTGGTCGATCCGGACCAGGCCATGACCTACGATTTCTACTACGATCCCTGCATCTCCGGCGAACACAAGGCGCCGGTCCCCAAGCAGGCGCCGCAGCCCCATTCGATCCGCCGGAGCATCGCCCGGCGGGCGGCGGCGGAACTGCGGGACGGCGCCATCATCAATTTCGGCTACGGCATTCCCGACGGCGTCGCCGCGGTTATCGACGAACGCGGGGAGCGGGACCGCTACTACCAATCCCTGGAACATGGCGCCTATGGCGGCACCCTGTTGTACGGCAAGCAGTTCGGCTTCGTGCGCAACCCGTCGGCCTTTATCGACGCGCCTTCGCAGTTCGATTTCTATTCCGGCGGCGGCCTCGACATCGCGTTCCTCGGTTTCGGCGAACTGGACGCCGCCGGCAATGTCAACGTCTCCAAGCTGGCCGGCCTGACCGTCGGGCCCGGAGGCTTCATCGATATAGCCCAGAACGCCCGCAAGGTGGTGTTTTGCGGCGCCTTCGAGGCCAAGGGGCTGGACGCCGAACCGGTCGGCGGGCGGCTGTCCATCAACCGCCACGGCGCCATCCGCAAGCTGGTTTCGTCCGTCGCCCAGGTCACTTTTTCCGGCCCGCAGGCGGTCCGCCAGGGACAAACAATCGTCTATGTCACCGAGCGGGCCGTCTTCGAGTTGACGGCGGAGGGCGTGGTTCTCAGCGAAATCGCCCCGGGCGCGGATCTTAACATCGACATCCTCGATCGCATGGAATTCACCCCGATCATGGCGGTCGCGCCGAAGCTGATGTCCGAAGAAATTTTCTCTTGAGCTAAAACGAAGCCAGGCCGTCGCCGACCAGCTTGAGGCCGGTAAAAAACAGGAAAACGTAGCAGATACGAAAGAACAAGCGATCATTCACACGGTTGTGCAGCCAGGCGCCCAACAGGATGCCGACCAGCGCCAGGGGCAGAAGCGTCACCGAGACGGCCAACGATTCCGCCTGGAACTGGCCCAGCATCCCGTAGGGAATCACCTTGATATAATTGACCGCCGTGAAGAACACGACGGTCGTCGCCTGATAGGTGGTCTTGTCCAGATTTTCGCGCAGCAGGTAGACCTGAACCGGCGGCCCGCCTGCATGGGCCATGAAGCTGGTGAAGCCGGCGACTCCGCTCCAGGCGAGGCCGCGACCGACGCCGGAACCGACGGCACGATTCGTCGGCGGCGGGCGCAGCGCCTTGATGACGACGCTGGCGGTGAACCACAAGGCGATGCAACCGACGAGCAGCCGGATCAGGCCATCGTCGAGGAAGCGAAAGCCCAGGGCGCCGATGACGATGCCGACGATGGCTGCGGGGATCATGATCCGCAGGTAAGAGGAATTCTGCTTGCCGCGATAGATCCACAGCGAGAACAGGTCCATGAAGCAAAGGATCGGCAGCATGATCGCCGCCGCCAGTGTCGGTGGGATGACCAGAACCATCAACGGCACGGACATAACGCCAATGCCGCCGCCGAACCCGCCCTTGGATATGCCGGCGATGAGGACCGCGGGGATAGCGGCGACGTAGAATGCGGTCTGATCGATCATCTGCGGGGTTTGATTGCCATGGGTGGTCTCTCCCCTCAGGGGTTTTTCACCCATTGCAATATGTGAGTGGCGACAGCGACCAGGGTGTCGTCCTGGTTGGTTACGGTGATTTCCGCCGTCGAACGCCGGCGTTCAAGATCGACCGTCTTGATCGTGTAATCGAGGCTGACGGTGTCGCCGAAAAATACCGGCGCCAGGAATCGCACCCGGTCGAAACCGGCGGCCACGGGGGTTTCATCGGCGACCTCGCGGGTGTGGGCGATGGCCAGGGTCGATACCGTCGACATGAAGCCGACCAAAAGCGCCCCATGGGCCTGCTGGCGACCGATGCTGGAACGCTCCATGTACGATTTGTTGACATGGTTGGGCGAAAAATCGCCGGTAATACCGGCGAAAAGATAAACATCCGTCTCGCTGACCGTCTTGCTGAACGACGCGTGGTCCCCCGGCGTCACATAGAATTCGCTCATGGTGATTCCCTTATCCACCCGCTGCCATTTCGCCCCGCCGATGCCATGCCCCGCACGGCGTCAAAGGCGAATAATAGACTATGCATCATTCAAACTTTAATATACAAGTTTAATTATATCTGTTTTCCAGGAGTTAATCTTATGAGCGGCTATATATCGGGGCAAACCGCGATCGTTACAGGTGCGGCGCGGGGCATCGGTCTGGGAATCGCCCGTCGCCTGGCCGCTGACGGATGCCGGGTGGCCGTTTGGGATCGCGATACGACCCCCCTCGAGGATGTTTCGGATTTCGCGCCGGATTTTGTCCAGCAGGTCGATATTACCGATCTTGGCGCCGTCGAAAGGGCCTTCGCCGCGACCGTCGAGGCCCTGGGAGAGATTCAGATTCTCGTCAACAACGCCGGCATCAACGGTCCCGTCGTGGCGCACTGGGAATACCCGGCCGATCAATGGGACCGGGTCCTGGCGGTCAATCTGACTGGCGTCTTCTATTGCTGCCGGACGGTGGTTCCGCACCTGATCGAACGCGGTTACGGGCGCATCGTCATCGTCTCGTCGGCGGCCGGCAAGGAAGGCGTGCCAAAAATTTCCGGCTATGCGGCGGCCAAGGCCGGCGTCATCGGCCTGTGTAAATCCATGGGCAAGGAACTCATAGAAACCGGCGTCCTGGTCAACAGCATCTGCCCGGTGATGACCGAGACCGACCTGATGCAGGAGATGACCCAGGAGCATATCGATTATTGCCGGAGTCTGATCCCGATGGGTCGCTTCCCCAAGATCGCCGAGATCGCCGCCATGGTCGCCTGGATGGCGAGCCCGGAGTGCAGTTTTACGACGGGATCGGTGTTCGACCTGTCGGGCGGTCGCGCAACCTACTGATACCGAGGCCCCGGAGGATCCGCCATGCTCGATGAAAAACTGCTGTCCATCAACCAGGTCACCGTGCTCAGGCAATGGTCGCTGCCGGAGACGATCGAAGGCCTGGCCCGGCACGGACTTTCGGCGATCAGCGTGTGGCGGGAGAAACTGCACGAGACGGGCGTCGATGAGGCGGCGCGGATGCTCGACGATCACGCCATGACGGTCACCGGGCTGTGCTTTGCCGGCATGATCACCTCACCCGATGCAGCCGAGGCGGAAAAGGCGCGCGACGACGTCCGCCGCGCCCTCGACGAGGCGGCGGCGATCAAGGCCGGTTGCCTGGTGTTCGTCGCCGGCGGCGTCGATCCCCGTGACAAGGACCTGGCTTCGACCCGGGCGCGCGCCCGCGACGGCGTGGCGGCCCTGGTGCCGCACGCCCGCGCCGCCGGCGTGCGCATCGCCCTGGAACCCCTGCACCCGATGATCTGCGCCAACCGCTCGGTGATCAGCAGCGTCGGCATCGCCAACGACTGGTGCGACGCCATCGACGCCGAAGACGTGCTCGGCATCGCCGTCGATACCTACGCGGTGTGGTGGGATCCCCATCTCGAAGCCGAGATTGGCCGCGCCGGCAAGCGGATTTGCGCCTTTCACATCAATGACTGGCTGGCCGACACCCGCGATCTGCGCCTGGACCGCGGCATGATGGGTGACGGCGTCATCGACATTCCGGCGATCCGCGGCATGGTCGAGGCGGCCGGCTACACCGGACACCGTGAAGTCGAGATATTCTCGGAACGCGACTGGTGGCGACGCGATCCCGACGAGGTCATCGGGGTGGTCAAGGAACGCTATCAATCCGCCGTCTGAAAGAAGGAGTCAAAATCAATGACGGAATCCCTGCAAACTCTCGCGCGCGCCCTCGCCGACGCCTGGAACGATGTGACGACGGCCCCGCTGCCGCCTCAGGCCGACGCGCCGTCGTCGCGGGCCGATGCCTATATCGTTCAGGACCGGATGGCGGAATTGATTGTGGATTCCCCGGCCGGTTGGAAGGTCGGGGCGACGGTCCCGGCGGTGCAGCGGCTCGAGGGTCATGATGGTCCGATTCCGGGCCGGCTGTTCGCGTCGCGTCTGTTCGAGCAACCGGCACGGGTGCCGGCGCGTTTGTTCCCCGGCGCCAATGTCGAATGCGAATTCGCCTTTCGCGCCAACCGCGACCTGCCCTATGGCGAGATGCCGTTCACGGCCTCGGGCATCGTCGATGCCATCGATCTGCATCTGGCCGTCGAATTGACCGGTTCACGCTTTACCGCCGATACCGGCGGCAGGCAGCCCGGTTCATTCGACACCATTGCCGACAACGGCAACGGCGCCGGCTTCGTCTTTGGCCCGGCAATCCGCAACTGGCAGGGTATCGCCTTCGAGACCCTGGCGATTACCCCGCGCATCGACAATGGCCCGGCAATCAAGGCCTATCAGGGCGAATACCGCCGCGACCCGGTCGCGGTGATGGCCGAAACCCTGAACGACTTGGCCGCCCGCGGCTTCGTCCTGTCGTCCGGCGATTACCTGTCGACGGGGTCGCTGACCGAACCGACGCCGATCCGCCAGGGCCAGACCCTGATGGCCGACTTCGCCAGCATCGGCACGATGCAGGTGGAACTGGTTTAAAGCCCGTTCAGGCCTTGACCCTGGTGTCGATGCCGAGGATTCCCGACGGCCTGACCATCAGCACGATGATCAACAACATGAACGCGTAGATGTCCTTGTAGCTGCCCGAGATATATCCGGCCCCGAGGCTCTCTGTGACGCCGACCAGGAGTCCGCCCAGAATGGCGCCGGGAAGGTTGCCGAACCCGCCGACGACGGCGGCGGCGAAGGCTTTGACCAGGACCCCGATGCCCATCAGCACCTGGACGTAATTAATCGGCGCGACCAGCACACCGGCGGCGGCAGCCATGCCGCAGGCGACGCCGAAGGTGATGGAGATGGTCATCGGAACGTTAATGCCCATCAGATAGGCGATATCCTTGTTGTGGGCGACGGCGCGGACGGCGAGTCCGAGCCGGGTTTTTTTCAGGAACAGGTGCAGGCCGATCATCAGGATCATCGCCGACCCGAATATCCAGAGATACGATTGCGGCAACACCATGGAGCCGATTTCAAAAGGCATGCCGAAGGAAACCGGGAACGGCTTGGCCTTCGCTCCCCAAATCAGATTGGCGAGATTCTGCAGCGTGATCGACATGCCGAAGCCGCAGATAATCATCCCCATGCCGGCGAACGTGTAGCCGCCGCCGGCGCGGGTCAATCGTCGATAGAAGACGCGCTCGATCACCATGCCGAGGAACCCGGTCAGGATCATGGTGATGGCAATGGTGACCGGAAACGGCAGGCTCAGGGTCTCGGCGACGACCATGCCGATGAAGGCGCCGAACATGTAGATCTCGCCATGGGCGAAATGAACGATATCGAGGCCGGAATAGATAAGGGAAATACCCAGCGCCACCAGACCGTAAACCAGCCCGATGGACAGCCCTACAACGACGAGATCGATGAAATACTGCACCTCAATATTACTCCCTTAAACCGGTCCCGACTTATATATAGAACCTTCTTTTTGCCGTCTTACTGTTGCAGATTTTGGCCGCCATGGCGGTCCGCAACCGTGCCGCCGAGGTAGGACAAGCGGACATTGTCGTCGTGAATCAGATCCTCGGCCGGGCCCTCGATATGGATCACCCCGTCCTTGAGGACGCAGCCGTACTGGGCCAGCAGCAGCGCCATGCGGACGTTCTGCTCGACGATCAGCAAGGTCATGCCTTCGCGGCAGATACGGCTGATGATGCGGAATATGTCGAGCACGATCTGCGGCGCCAGCGCCGCGCTCGGCTCGTCAAGGAGCATCATTTTCGGTTCCGACATCAGGCCGCGACCGATACACAGCATCTGCAACTGGCCGCCCGAAAGGGTCCCCGAGAGTTGCTGGCGACGTTCTTTCAGGATCGGGAAATGATCGTAGACCCGTTCCAGATTGCGGCGGATGCTGGCGCGGTTGTTATTGACGAAGCCGCCGACCCGGAGGTTCTCTTCGACGGTCATCCCAGGGTAGGCTTCCTTGCTCTGGGTGACCTGGGCCAAGCCGCGCCGGACGATCTGGTTGGGACGCTTGCCGTCGATGCGTTCGCCATTGAAGGTTATCGTTCCGGCGGTCGGCTTGATGAGTCCCGAGATCGCCTTCAAAATGGTTGATTTGCCAGTCCCGTTGCCGCCGAGCAGGGCGACGATCTGCGTCTTGGCAACGTTCAGGGTGACCCCGTTCAATATCTGTACGCTGCCGTATCCGGCTTCCAAATTATTTATTTCGAGCATTCATCGCCTTCCACATTCCACCGGCCTCGTGCTTTTCCTCTGATTAGTGTCTCGCCGCCAAAAACATCTTGATTAGGACGCTCGGTACGATATACATTATATCTTATTAAATCAAACAAACAAAAGAAAAACAGATTCAACCAACGAAAAACACATGATCGGATTAACGGAGGAAGCTATGCGAAAAAAAGCGTTTTATCGTACAGGGTGTGCGTTAGCTCTGACGATGGCAATCGGCCTGGTGACGACCACCCTGGCGATCGCCGAGGAAGGGGTGATCCGTATCGGCGTGACCATGCGGATGCTCACTGAAAATGGCCAGAAATACGGTCGTATGATGAAAGACGAGTTCGACGCGGTCAACGCGGCGGGCGGCATCAACGGCAAAAAGGTCGAGATTTTCATGCTCGACGATCAATGCAAGCCTGAAATCGGCGTCGCCAACGCCAATCGCTTCATCAGCCAGAACAGGGTTCACCTGATTATCGGCTCGACCTGCAGTTCCGTCTCCATGCCGATCGTCCCGGTGTCGGCGAAAGCGGAAGTCGCGATGGTCGTTCCCCATTCGACAAATGCAAAAGTCACCAAGCAGAACAGCGAATGGGTGTTCCGCGTTTCGGTTTCCGAGCGCTTTTACAGTGCGGTTCACGGCAAGTGGCTTGCCGAGAACGAAGGCAAGAAGGTGGCCTATCTTTACACCACCGACAGCGCCGCGATTTCGTTCGCCGATTCGTACATGAAGTACATGCGCGATGCTTACAAGATCGAGCCGGTTTATGTCGGGCAGTTGCAGGAAACCGATCTGGATTTCCGTGCTCAATTGCTGCAGATCAAAGGCATTAAGCCCGATATCCTGGCCATCGGCGGCCAGTCCGACGCTCTCGCCCGCCTCGCCCAGCAGTCCTATGAAGTGGGCATCCCCAAGTCGGTGCGCCGGGTAGCCGCGTCGTCCGCGTCCAACGCCACCTTCGCGCCGCTGGCCGGCGATTCCGCCGTCGGCCTTGCGTTCGCCGCCGCGTTTTCATGCTTCGACGACCGGCCAATCGCGAAAAAGTTCGTCAAGATGGTACAGGACAAATACGACGTTCCGTGCCCCGACCACGACTTTTCCCAAGCCTGGGACTTGGCCCAGATCGTAATCAATGTCCTTAAAAGCGCCGATCTCAAGCTGACCGACGACGCCTTGGTCGCCGATCGCCTCACGATTCGCGATGGACTGATCAACATGCCGCCATACGAAGGGCTCGCCTCTGGTCCCATCTCATGGTGCGCCGCCGCAACGCCGCAATGCCGCGACGGCAACCGCACCGGCGTCCTCGTCGAGTACACGAAGGGCGGAAAAAACTATGACATGGGGGTTCTCGCCCGGGTGTCGTTCGAGCCGGACTTCGGCCTCTAGAATAGCCGTGTCCAGCCTGTAAAAAGCCGCCGGCCTGTGCGAACAATCGTCAGGCCGGCGGTGTTACAGTCGGGCCGTGCTTTTTCCCCGGCGTCGCATTCCTTTATCAATTTTTTGAAGGCCTCAATCCCGTGAATGACGAAGGTAACATGGCCGACGCGCCGGCCCAGGTGGGAATTCTCGAGCGGCTGTCGGGGATGCCCAGGATCGTTTCCTGGTCCCTCGGGTTCCTGGCGCTGCTGTTTCTGCCGCTGCTGGCCGTCAACGATTACCAGTACTATCTGCTCGATGTCATGATGATCAACATCATCCTCGCGGTCGGGCTCAACATCGTCAAGGGCTTCGCCGGGCAGGTCACGGTCGGCCATTTCGCCCTGGCGGCGGTCGGCGCCTATACCTCGGCCGTGCTTTCGGTCAACTTCGGCTTTCCCTTCTGGCTCGCCCTGCCGTCGGCGGTTATCGTCACCGGGCTGGCCGGCGCGCTGGTCGGCATTCCTTCCTTCCGGCTCGAGGGCGCCTACCTGGCCCTGGCGACGCTGGGACTCGCCGAATCGGTCCGTGTCTTCATCTCGGCGACCACCTATCTCGGCGCCGCGGAAGGTTTCGGCGGCATTCCGGCGCCGCGGATCGGCGATTTCGTCCTCGACGGGCATCTGGCATATTATTACATCGTCATGCCGCTGGCGCTGGTCGGCATCTATTTCTCGTTTTGCATCCTGCGCTCGGACATCGGTCGCTGCCTGATGGCGTTGCGCGAGGATTCCCTCGCCGCCGCCGCCACCGGCATTAATGTGCGCAAGTACAAGCTGTTCGCTTTCTGCGTCAGCGCCCTGTACGCGGGTACCGCAGGCAGCCTGCTAGCCCATATGGCGCCCGGTTTCCTGCATCCCAACAGCTACACCATCGTCGAGATGGTGACCCTGCTGCTGATGGTGGTGCTTGGCGGCATCGGCCATATCTGGGGCGGCGTGATCGGCGCCGTGCTGGTGACCATCATCTTCGATGTTACCCGCGAGTACGCCGAATATCAGTTAATCGTTTTCGGCATGGTCATCGTCTTGACGGTGACCTACCTGCCACGGGGAATCGGCGGTATCATCGATCGCTTCTTCGTCACCCGGCGGTTCAAGGCGGCGCGCGAGGTTAGCGGCGATGATTCTTGAAACCGCCAACCTGACGAAGAATTTCGGCGGACTGGTCGCCATTTCGAACGTCGACCTGAGCATCGAGGCGGGCGAGGTCCGCGGCATCATCGGGCCGAACGGGTCGGGCAAGAGCACCCTGTTCAACCTGATTTCCGGCATCTACAAGCCCGAACAAGGCAGCCGGATCGTTTTCGATGGCGTGGATATCACCAACCAGGAACCCCATGTCATCGCCCGCCAGGGGGTGGCGCGAACGTTCCAGCTGCTGCGCCTGTTCCAGCAGATGACCGTTCTCGACAACCTCCTCGTCGGCCACCACACCCACGTCCGCTACGGCATGCGCACGGCCCTTGTCGGCACCATGAAATTATGGGACGAGGAAAAAAGGCTGCGCCAGGAGATGATGGAACTGCTCGATTTCATCGGTCTTGCCGACTATGCCGATATGCCTTCCGCCGAATTGTCGGGCGGTCAGCGTCGCCTGCTGGCCCTTGGCCGGGCGATGGCGATGCGACCGAAACTGTTGATGCTGGACGAACCGGCGGCCGGGCTGTCGCCCCCGAACGTCGATAATCTGTTGAAAACGGTGTTCGCCCTCAAGGACCGCTACGGACTGACGCTGGTCATTGTCGAGCATATCCTGAAAGTCGTCATGGAGACCTGCAATACGGTCACCGTGCTCGAGCATGGCGAGAAAATCGCCGAAGGTCCGCCGGCACAGATCAAGGACGACCACCGCGTCATCGAGGCCTATCTCGGCAAGGAGATGGACGATGCCGAGGTCCGGGCGTTCCTGACGTCGTCGTAATTAACCCTGTGAATCCGGAACCAATGGACGAGGAGCCAAGCCATGCCGGTTGACCAACCATCGATTGTCATCGTCGGCGCCGGCGCCATGGGAAGCCTTTTCGGCGGCCTGCTGGCGGAAGGCGGCCTGGACGTCACCTTGCTCGACATCTGGCGAGAGCATGTCGAGACCATCAACGAGAATGGACTGCGCATCGTCGGATACGGTGGCGAACGGGTCATTCCGGTCAAGGCGACCAGCGACGCGGCGACGATAAAAGCCGCCGACGTTTTCGTGTTCCAGTGCAAGGCGCTCTCCAACGAGGACGCCGCCAACAGCGTCAAGCATCTTTTCCTGGGCGAGACCGCCGCCGTCAGTTTTCAGAACGGGCTTGGCAACGAGGAAGTCCTGGGTCGCGTTCTCGGGCCCGACAAGATTCTCGCCGGACTGACCGCCCAGGGGGCGGTGATCGAGGCGCCCGGCGTGGTCCGTAACCATGGCGACCTGCCGACCTATCTTGGCGAGATCGGCGGCGGGCTCTCGGCCCGCGCCAGCGCCATCGCCGAGGCCTTCAACGCCCACGGCCTGCCGACCGAAGCGCTGGCCGACGTCAAGCGGGCGAAATGGAAGAAACTGCTCGGCAACATAGGCTTCAGCGCCGTTTCGGGCACCACCGACCTCAATTCCATCGCCATCATGGCGGTCCCCGAAATGAAGGAAACGGTGTTTCGCGCCGTTGCCGAGGCGGCGGCGGTGGCCCGCGCCTGCGGCATCGATCTCAGTGACGATGAATCGCGCGAGATTCTGATGAAAATGGCCGACGTTTCTGGCGGCGGAACCGGCACCACCAAGTCGTCGCTGTGTACCGACCTGACCAATCACCGACCGACGGAAGTCGACTTCATCTACGGTACGGTGGCTCGTCTCGGTCGCGACCATCAGGTGCCGACGCCGACACTCGATACCTTGATTTCCATCGTCAAGGGACTGGAATCACACTATCTCGCCAACCCATAGGAATGCGCCATGAACAACGAATTTGCAGACAAGGTGGTCGTCGTATCCGGCAGTAGCCGGGGCATCGGCCATGGGATCGCCCGGGCTTTCGCCCGTCAGGGAGCGCAGACGGTACTCGCCGCGCGCGGCCCGTTCGACGCCGCCACCGCCACCATCGTCGAGGATGGATCGCTGGCCCCCGTCACCTGCGCCGGCGACCTGCGCACGCCCGAGGGCTGCGCGCAGGTTCTGGCCCTGGTCAGCGAACGCTTCGGGCGTTGCGATATCCTGGTCAACTCGGCAGGAGCGACCCGCGCCGGGGCCTTCCTCGACCTCGACGAAGATGCCTGGCAGGACGGCTTCGCCCTGAAGTTCTTCGCCTGTTCACGCCTGTGCCGGCTGTTCTGGCCCCTGCTGGCGGCAGCCGAGGGACATGTCGTCAACATTGTCGGCGGCGCCGCGCGGACCCCGGACCCGGAATTCCTGATCGGCGGCGCGGTCAATGCCGCCATGGCCAATTTCTCCAAGGGACTGTCGAAGCTCGGCAAACGCGACAAGGTCAACGTCAACGCCATCTATCCCGGCCTGACCGAGACCGAACGGGTTGAACAGCTGTTCCAACAGCGCGCCGAAGCGACCGGCAAGACGCCGCAGGAAGTCCGCGACGAGGCCGTCGTCAACGAGGGACTGCACAGGCTTGGAAAACCGGAGGACGTCGCCGCGTTGACGCTGTTCCTGTGTTCGCAATCCGCCCGCCATATCCAGGGGACGTCCATCGCCGTCGATGGCGGCGCGACCGCCTGCCTTTTTTAAAGAGAGACTCAAACCCATGTCGCCACTACGCATCGCCCTGATCGGCGCCGGAAACATCGGTCATCGTCATTTAAAGGTTCTGCTGGCCGATCCCGACTATCAGGTGGTCGGCATTGCCGATCCGGCGCCGAACACCGCCGATTACTGTCGTGAGCAGGAAATCCCGTACTTCGCCGATCCCGAAGCCATGCTCGACGAGGTCCGGCCCGATGGCGCGATTGTCGCCGTGCCGAACCAGCTGCATGTCATCACCGGGCTCGCTTGCCTGTCGCGCAAGGTGCCGGTGCTGATCGAGAAACCGCTGGCCGATTCCCTGGACGGGGCCCTCGACATCCTCGACGCCGTTGAAAGTTCCGGCGTCCCGGTCCTGGTCGGCCACCACCGCCGCCACAATCCGATCATGCGCCGGGCCGCCGAGATTCTCAGGGAAGACGGCGTTGGCAAGATCATAGCGGTCGCCGGCATGTGGCTGGCCCACAAGCCCGACGACTATTTCGATATTCCCTGGCGCCGCCAGCCGGGCGCCGGGCCGATCCTGACCAACGCCATCCACGATATCGATAACCTGCGCATGTTGTGCGGCGAGATCGAAACCATCCAGGCATCGACCTCCAATACCGTCAGGGGCCATCCCATCGAGGACACCGCCGCCGCCGTCATCACCTTCGCCAACGGCGCCCTCGGCACCCTGATCGTGTCCGATACGGTGACCTCGCCGTGGAGCTGGGAATGGGTTTCCGAGGAGAACCCGTACTATCCCCATGAACCGCGCGACTGCTATCTGGTGACCGGTACCGGCGGCAGCCTGGCTGTGCCGTCGCTGGAATTGTGCTGGCACGAACCCGGCGGCCATTGGGGCACCCCCTTGACCAAGCGCCGCAACCCGGTCACCCCGGGCGACGCCTATATCGAACAGATGTGCAACTTCGCCGACGTCATCCGCGGCAAGGCGGAACCGGTGGTCAGCGCCTTTGACGGCGCGCGCACCCTGGCGGCGACCCTGGCGATCACCTTGTCGGCGCGCAGCGGCCAGCCGGTGCAAATCGATGACCTGATGCGCCGTGACCGCGACCCGGATGCCGCGCCCACCGAAGAGAAGGCGTCATGAGCACGCCGGTTCGCGCCGCCTGCGTGATGGGGTGGCCGGTCGAGCATTCCCGGGCGCCGATCATGCACGGTTATTGGATCAGCAAGTACGGCATTTCCGGGGATTACCGTAAGGAAGCGATCAGGCCCGAGGATTTCCCCGAATTCGTCAGCCATTTGAGCGAACACGGATATGTCGGCGGTAACATCACCCAGCCGCACAAGGAGGTGGCGCTGGCCTTATCGACGCCCGATGACCGCGCCCGCGCCATTGGCGCGGCCAATGTCGTGTGGCTGGACGACGACGAACTGCGCTCCACCAACACCGATGGCGACGGCTTCATCACGGCGCTCGACCACGGCTCGCCGGGCTGGGACCGGAACCGAGACGTGGCGGTGGTGATCGGCGCCGGCGGCGCCAGCATGAGCGTCGTCTACGTCTTGCTCGAACGCGGCTTTAAGCGGGTTCATGTGGTCAACCGCACCCTGGCACGTGCCGAGATGCTGCGGGACCGTTTCGGTTCGGCGGTCCATCCGACATCCTGGGACGATCTGCCCAGTGTCCTGGCCGAGGCGCAATTCCTGGCCAATTCATCGTCGCTGGGCATGGTCGGGGAGCCCGACAAGGACTGGGACTTGTCCTCCCTGCATGACGACGTCGTCGTCGCCGACGTCGTCTATGCGCCGATCAAGACTTCTCTGCTGGCCGCCGCCGAACGGCGCGGGCTGCGAACTTCCGACGGACTCGGCATGCTGCTGCATCAGGCGGGCCGCGGTTTCGAACTGTGGTTCGGCGTCCACCCGGAAGTGACAGCAGAACAACGGGCGTTGGTTGAGGCCGCACTGAAAGATCATTGAATAACAACCTGACCAGTATAAGGAGGAGACGACATGAAACCCAAAATCATGGTTCTGAACGGCCCAAACTTGAATATGCTCGGAACCCGCCAGCCGGAATTCTACGGCTATGATACCCTCGCCGATATCGAGGGCCGGCTGGAAAAGCTGGCCGAGATCCACGGCGCCATCCTGGATCTGCGCCAGACCAATTACGAGGGCGAATTGGTGACCTGGGTCCAGGAAGCCCGGACAACCTGCGCCGGCATCGTCATCAACCCGGCGGCCTACACCCACACCTCGCTGGCCCTCGGCGACGCGCTGGCCGCCTGCGACATCCCGATCATCGAGCTTCACCTCTCCAACCCCCACAAGCGCGAGGAATTCCGCAAGCATTCCTACGTCTCGCTGGTGACGACGGGGGTGATTTTCGGACTCGGCGCCTATGGCTACGAGGTCGCCTTCGAAGCGATGATCAGGCTCGTCGCCAACAAGGCCGAGGCGGAAGCTAAATAAGGGCCGGCGGCTCGCTGCTTAAAGAATCGATCAGTTTTTCACGTTTAGTTCGAACACAACATGTTCAAACTAAACGTGAACTGATCTAGCGGGGTATGGCGACCGTTTTACCATCGTTAACGGAGAGCTTGGCGGCGTCGGCCAGTTGCTGTGCCGCCAGGCCATCCGCAAGGGTCGGGAGTTGGCCCTGCCGACCGCTGGTGATGGCCTCGAAGAACACGTCCAGTTCCTGCGTGTAGGTGTGTTCGAAACGTTGATACCAGGTCGGAAACAGGCCCTCGTGGGTCATCCCCGATTGCGTAAATTGGCTGTAGGCCCCGACCGGCGCCTGCCGGGTCTGCAACATTCCCTTGGAACCGACCACTTCCAGCCGTTCGTCTTGGCCATAGGCGGCGCGCCAACTGAAGTCGAACTGGCACAGGACCCCGCTCGGCAGACGCATGGTGATCATCGCGGTGTCGACTTCGCCGACCTCGGCGAAACGCGGATTGACCAGCGCCGCCCCCATGGCGAACACCTGCACCGGATGCTCACCGGTGATCCAGCGGGCAAGGTCGTAAAAATGGCTGCCTTTTTCCCCGAACAGCCCGCCCGAGGTCTTGATGAACTCGAGCGTCGGCGCCGCCGCGCTTCGTGAGGTGATGAGAATCGATTCGAGTTGACCGATGTCGCCGCCGGCGACGGCCTCCTTGATGCCGGCATATTGGGGATGAAATCGCCTGTTGAAAGCCATCCCGGCGGTCAGATGCACCGCCCCTGCGGACTCGACGATCGCCGCCCCCGCCGGGTGATCCGAGGCCAGCGGTTTCTCGCACAGGAAGGGTTTGCCGGCGGCGACGCAGGCCCTGGCGACGTCGCCGTGGGAGGCCGTCGATGAGGCGATGATAACGGCGTCCATGGTGTCGCCGAGGGCGTCGTCCAGGGAGGTGGCGGCGCTGGCGCCGTGCTCTTCGGCCACCGTCACCGCCGCTTCCGGGTTGATATCGTAAACGGCGGACAGCCGCGCGCCTGCGTGGCGGGCCAGGTTGCGGGCGTGAATCCGGCCGATGGCGCCGGCGCCAATGACGGCGATGTTCAGCATTGTAAGTCTCCCAATCGATTATCGTCTCAACGGTAGGTTTCCGGATGGGCGCGCATCCATTCGGCGAATTCAAGGATTCCGGCTTCCAGGGAATGACCGACGGTGAAGCCGGTATCGTGTTGCAGCCGTTCGCCGGCGAGCGGCCCGCGCGGGGCGGTGTAGGTGGTCCAGGGTTCGGTCCCTGGCCCCAGTTCGATGACGGCGCCGGGTACCGCCGTGCGAACGGCGGCGGCGACCTGGCTGGTCGTGAAGTTGACCCCCGGGCCGAGATGGTAGAGATCGAAGTTAAGGGCCGGGGCCCGGCAGGCGGCGATCAGGCCAGCGGCGACATCGGCGACATAGGTGAAACTGGCGGCGAAGTCGGCGCCGCCGGGGTCGCGCACCGGCGTGCCCGCCAGCGCCTTGGCCAGGAACACGGGAATCGGCCCCCGCGTCGCGTCGGTGATCACCGTCGGCGGCCCGTACACCCACGAGATACGGACGACCGCCGCCGAGACATCGAACTGGGTGCGATACATGCGGGTCAGCAATTCGGCGCACAACTTTGTGGTGCCGTAGATGTTGGTGGCGGTTGGCGTCGTGTCTTCGAAAATCGGCCTGGTGACGTCGTTCAGATTCTGGAAAACCCCGCCCGTGCTGGCCACGATGACGCGCCGCCAGTGTTTTCGGCGGGCCACATCCAGCAGGTTGGCGACGGCAAGCGCGTTGCTCTGAACCGCCGCCACGGGGTCGGGGCGGGCATAGGCCTCGTTGGAGACCGCGGCCAGATGGATGCAGGCGTCGATGGCGTGGTCGTCGGCCAGGGTTTCGATGGCGGCGATATCGACGAGGTCGCAGGGGAACCAGCGGACGGCGTCGCCAAGGGCCCGGGCGGCGGGCTCATCGAACGTCCGGCGGTACTGGGCGACGACGCCGGCGCCGTCCGCCGATGCCTGGCGGGCGACTTCATATCCCACTTGTCCCATTGCGCCGGTGACCAGAAGCGCCATTACTTTTCCTCCCATGGGTTCGCCGATTGGATTTTAGAGTTCCAGTTGGCAATTGACCCAGGCGCCGCCGGCCTTGTGCGACTCGACGGCGGCTTCGATAAAGCGCACGCCGCGGGCGCCGTCTTCGACCCTGGGATAGAGCAGCCAGTCCTCGGGCAGGACGATTCCGTCACGGCGCGCCGCTACGGCCAAGGCGAACTCGGTGTAGAGGTTGGCCCAGGCTTCGATCCAGCCCTCAGAGTTGCCGCGCGACAGCCGGACAAAGCGTTCGACGCCGGGGCCGATGCCGTCGCCCTGGCCGCGGCTGAGAATTTGATCGGGTTTGCCGAAAATGTTGACCTTGAGGAATTCCGGTTTTTCGTGATCCCATTCGATGCCGCCCAGGCTGCCGTATATGCGCAGCCGCAGGCCACCGCGATTGCCCGGCGCGACCCGGGTCGCCAGCAGGGTTCCGGGGATGTCATCGGCGTAGCGGGTCATCATCATGACCGTATCGTCGAGGGTCTTGGGCAAGCCGCAGACATGCAATTCGGCCCGCAGGTGGGTCAACTCCAGGCCGGAAACGAACGACGCCATGTGATGGGCGTGGGTGCCGATGTCGCCGGTGCAACTCGTCAATCCCGTCTTTGCCGGGTCGAGACGCCATTTGACATGCGGCGCCGCCGCCGTTGCATCGGTGGTCATCCAGTCCTGCATGTATTCGGTATGGATCTGGTTGACCTGTCCGATGACGCCGCCCTGGACCATTTCCCGGGCCTGGCGGACCATCGGGAAAGACGTGAAGGCATGGGCGACGCAGAACACCAACCCGGTCTTGCGGGCGAGATGCAGCAGTTCGATGGCTTCGGAGAGATCGTTTGTCAGCGGTTTGTCGCAGAGCACATCGATGCCGGCCTCGAGGAAGGCGCGGGCGGCGCCGTAATGACCGTCATTGGGAGTGGTGATCACGACCGCGTCGATGCCGTCGGGACGTTCGGCCTCGATCGTGGCCATCTCCTCATAGGTGGCGAAACAACGCTCATCGGGTAGGAACCAGTCGGCGCCCCGCGCCTTGGCCGTTACCGGGTCGGACGACAGGGCCCCGGCCACCATCTCCCAGCGGTCACTGAGCCGCGCCCCCATCGCCTGAATGACGGCGATGCGGCCGCCGCCGACGATGCCGAAGCGCAAGCGCCGGGAAAGACGGGGAAAGGCGCCCTCGAATAAGACCTCGGTCGGAAGCAACCTGTCTCTCGTATCGGTCATGTCTCCCCCTCGTTGCACCGGCGGGAATAGGATATGTTATTTTAAATAAGGTTCTACCATGTATGCAATATAAAAATAGTTATATCGGATAAAATGCACGGTTCAACTTTAAGACACCCAGGCGTCCCCGCTGTCGAGGCGCGGGGCGGCTTGGGGGCTTGTGATGATGAGTGTCTTCAGCCGAGGCGGGATATGCCCTAGGTCAGGATTTGTTCGATGAAAGTCGTCGAAATAACGCTCTGTGCCTCGCGTTCGATGTGGGTGGCCAGGGCCTGGCCGGCCATCTCGCCGTCGCGGTTCAGGGCGGCGCTGAGGATTCTTTCATGGTCTTCATGCTCGACCTCGCGTTGTTCGGCGGTTCGCTGATCGGTCGAAAGACACCAGTAGCGCTGGGTCTGGTCGTACAGGGCCGAGATGAATCGAAGCTGCCAGGGGAAACCGCATTTGCCGATCAGGGCCATGTGGAAGCGCCGGTTTTCGTCCTGATAGGCGCCGTCGCCGATATCGTCCTGTTCGCCTGACGCGGTGGAAAAGCTGGAAAGACGGTACATCGCCCCGACAACCTTGGCCTCCCACTCCAGGTCGCCGTTGTTGACCGAGTGGCACAGGGCATCGACCTCAAGGATGATGCGCAGGCGGGTGATTTCGCGGAATTCCTCGAGCGATGCCGGGGCGGCCCAGTACCCCCGCTGGCCTCTTTTCACCACCAGCCCCTCGGCGGCCAGGCGTGAAACGGCCTCGCGCACGGGTCCAACACTGGTCTGGTAGCGGTCCTTCAGGTCCGAAATTTGAAGCTTGCTCGACGGCGCTATGGTGCTGTTGAGAATATCGGTTCTCAGTTGTTCGTATGCCCAATCCTGTTGAGAAATAGGCAGTGGTTCGTTCAAATTTTCAGACATCGGTCTTTTTCGCTGAAATCATAATAGTTGAAAAATAGCAGCTCAAATAGGTTTTGTCTAACTAAGAAACAACTATACTCAGTATCCCGGGGCATGGGGTGACTTTTGGTCGATGAGCGGACAGATCATGTTTGGACGCTCACGGGATTGCACGGAAAACAATGGAATAAGGGCAGCAATCATGGAAAGCAAAAATGAGCATATTATTGTCGAGCGGCGCGGCACCGGCTTGATCCTGACCCTTAACAGACCGCAGGTCCGAAATGCCCTGCATCCCCCGGCTCATGACGAACTTTCCCGCGCCTTCGACCGACTTGAAGCAGACGATTCCGTTCACTATGCGGTTGTTACAGGCGCCGGCGACAAGGCGTTTTGCACGGGCTCGGACCTGAAATTCCGCGCCGAGACCGGAGAGACCTATATACCGCCCATGGGGTTCGCCGGCCTGACCGAGCGCTTCGGACTCGACAAGCCGGTCATCGCCGCGATCAATGGCGATGCCGTCGGCGGCGGCATGGAGATCGTTCTGGCGTGCGATCTGGCGATCGCCGTAAAGGGCGCGCGCTTCGGCTTTCCGGAACCGAAGGTCGGACTGGCGGCGAGTGGCGGGCTGCATCGTCTGATCCGCCAAATTCCGACGAAATTCGCCATGCAGATCGCCCTCAAGAGCGAGTTGTTTTCCGCCGGCGAGGCGCTTGCCCTGGGGCTGGTCAATGCGGTCGTCGAGCCGCAGGAACTCAATGACGAAATCGATAAACTGATCCAAACGCTGGAGGCCAATGCGCCCTTGTCCCTGCGGGCAACGAAACAGATGATGCTGGCGGGGCTCGACGAGCCTTCCCTGGAAGCGGCGTTCGCCGGCAGTTATCCCGCCTATGAGACGATGCTTGCTTCCGAAGATGCGGTGGAAGGGCCGCTGGCGTTTTCGCAAAAACGGAAGCCAAAATGGCGCGCCCGATAGAGGGATTAATTGTGGGGTTAACAGACATCCTTTCAATTGATAGTCTGACAGAATGGATGAAAAGCAACGCGCTCGGCTTGGCTGGATACGGCTTTACGAAGAGGTAAAAGACGCCGGTTTTGTCTGTCGCCGATGCGGTATTTCCCGACCCACGCTAAGAAAATGGTTTCGTCGTTATCAAGAACACGGCGAGCCTGGATTACTTGATCAATCAAGACGACCACACTCATCCCCTGCCCGGAAGACCACTAAGGAGATTGAGAGCTATATCCTTGATCTAAGGAAGAAACGGAATCTTGGGGCAAAGCGCATCAGTAGTGAACTTTTGCGGCTTCGTGACATCACGTTGTCAGCCCCGGTCATCCAAAAAGTGCTTGTCCGGCAAGGTCTAGGTGAATTGCCCGCTCGCTTGAAAAGGCGAAAGCACCCCATACGTTATAATCGCCCAATTCCTGGTGATCGTGTACAAATGGATGTCTGCAAAATTGGGCCTGGAATGTATCATTATGCCGCTATAGATGATTGTTCCCGTTACAAGGTTTTGGGGCTGTACCCGCGCCGTACAGCGGTCAATACCATCCATTTTCTGGAAAGAGTCGTCGAGGAAATGCCCTTTCCGATTCAACGTCTCCAAACAGATCGTGGGCGAGAATTTTTTGCCTTCAAAGTCCAGACATGGCTTCAGGAATATTGCATTAAATTTCGGCCAATCAAACCGCGCTCACCACATCTCAATGGCAAAGTCGAACGTGGGCACAAAACCGATTTGCAGGAATTCTATGCCACCGCCGACCTTTCAGCCCCTGATTTACAAGACCGTTTGGATGAGTGGCAGCATTTTTACAATTGGCATCGCCCCCATTCATCCCTGGGAGGAAAGCCGCCGATAGATCGCTATCACGAACTCAGCGCTAAAACGCCTTATCAGGATGAGGTCGAGGGCAACTACAATCCGGACAATGAACCCATTCGTGAGCAGAACTACAAGCTAGATTTGGCGCTACGAAAATTGAAATGATGTCTATTGTCCTCACAGATTAATGTCGCGTGCCAGGGTTCGTTATTGCCCTTTTCCAAATAAGAAGTGAGAAAAAGATGATTGTGCAGCACTATTTCGACGATGTCTCCGTCGGCGATGCCGGTATCAGTCCGACCGTGACCATGACGTCGGACATGATCATGGCTTATGCCGACCTCATCGGCGACCACACGCCCGTGCACACCGATGAGGACTATGCCCGCAACTCGTCCTTTGGGGAACGCGTGGCGCATGGGCTTTTGGGGTTATCCCTCACCGATGGACTCAAGACCAGGGCCGATCTTCAATTTGTGCCGGGCATGTCGCTTGGCTGGACATGGGATTTCCGACTGCCCATCAAGATCGGCGACAGCTTGCACGTCCGGTTTCATGTCGCCAGCAAGCGGACAACCGGCAAGCCGGGTTGGGGTATATTGGTTCTCGCCTCCGAGTTGATCAATCAAGACGGAAACGTCGTCCATGAAGGTGAGCACAAGCTGATGATCCCCCTCAATGCCGAAGCTCTCGAAAAGTGAACGCGCTATAACCGGCATTGTCATGTATGGACGCCTCCTGATTTGCAAGTGTTTTGATAGTTGATGGCGGGTTGGGTTTGCAGTCATGTATCCGGCCTTTCGGTGCGACACTCTTGGCCGCTGGCCCTGATGGAATCCGATGGATCGATGCCCAGTCACATTATCGAGCTTTATGCTCGGACAAAGCCTCGGGTTTGACCGATCCCGGTTACCCTGTTTCGCCATCACGTCATCTTCACCCTCGCAATATCAATTTCGTCTTTGTTTCCTGATTAAGCCCGGGCCTGATCGAAGTCTTGTTGATCTCTCAACATGGCCCAGATTACACGCGCTGTTTTGTTAGCCATTGCGACAAGGACAACATTGGTTGGCCGCCTCGCCAGCAATCCCTTGATCCACGGCAAGTGCATCTCGGGTTTCGCCCGGCGCCAGCGCAGGACCGCCCGAGAGCCGTGAACAAGCAAACGTCTCAAATAGCCATCACCACGCTTGGAGATGCGCCCCAACCTGTCTTTCCCTCCTGATGAGTGTTGGCGCGAGACAAGGCCCAGCCAGGCCGCTAACTGCCTACCGGACTTGAACTGTGAGCCATCGCCTATGGTGGCGACCAGTGCTGTTGCTGTAATCACTCCCACCCCGGGAATTGTTGCCAACTGTCGGCTGGTTTCGTGTGAGCGATGCCATGCCTTCAAACGCCTCTCAAGATCAGCAACCTCGGTCTTGATGGTGTGAAGCTGGGCAACGAGGGCCCCGAGCGCTTCGCGGGCAAGTGAAGGCAGCCGCGCATCATTTGTGTCTTCAATGATGGCGATCAACTCATTTACACGCACGGCTCCCTGGCTCACAACAATACCGAACTCACTACAATGACCTCTGAGCGCATTGATCAACATCGTTCGTTGGCGCACCAGGAGCTCTCTTGCCCGGTGAAGCATCAATGCCGACTGCTGGTCGGCGCTCTTTACCGACGCAAAATGCATAGTTGGCCGTACTAATGCTTCACAGATCGCCTCGGCATCCGCCGCATCATTCTTGTTTGTCTTTACAAACGGCTTCACGTATTGCGGTGGGATCAGTCGCACTTCATGACCAAGCGCCTCGATCTCACGTGCCCAGTAGTGCGCACTGGCGCAAGCCTCCATGCCAATCAGGCATGGTGGCATTCCAGCAAAGAACTTCAAAACCTGTCCACGCCGCATCTTCCGGCGCAACACCGGCTGGCCCTTACGATCCGCTCCATGCACTTGAAACACCGTCTTTGCCAAATCCAGCCCTATCGTCGTAATATCCATCTTGGTCGCCTCCTGTAAATGAAGTTCAGCAACTTCCATTATGGCGCAAGTCACGCCGGGACAGGAGGCGTCCATGCCATCACATTAACTGACTGCGGTTTGAGTACTGCCCCCAAGTAACATCTTGAAATGCAGAACATTCCTTCAAGCGTCACCGTTTCCCACCACCAGTCATTCGCCTCGAGGAAGCCGGCTGCGAACCCGGCGAGATCGCCGCCATCACCGGCCATTCACGACAGACGATTATCCAGATCCTCGATCAGCACTACGGCGCCAGAACCGAAAAAATGGCCCGCAACGCCTGGGCCAAACGCCTCGACAACGAGCCGGAATAAGAACGAAACGAGGCCAATCATCAAACGCCGTTTGACGATTGGCCTTTTTTTCGTTTGACGATTGCAAATGTTCTCATTTTGTTTCAAAGAAAAAACCCTCCCAAGCCATTGACCTGAAAGGGTTTTAATTGGTAGGCGCTGAGGGATTCGAACCCACGACCCGCTGATTAAGAGTCAGCCTTTATCGAATATCACCCCATACCATTTCATTGTTTATATTGACTATAAGCTTCTGTTTTTGCTTTATTTTTCAGAATGTGATATATCATTGCATAACAGATGGTATCGGTCCATATCAGCAATTTTTGTCACCTAATTGTCACCTAATAGAGCAGCTGATCAGTTATCAGCGGGTCCAGGAAAATGCCAAAGATCAAGCTAACCAACGCCGCCGTCGAGCGGTTGAAAGCACCCGATGCGGGGCAGGTCGATTACTATGATGCAACCCTCCCCGCCTTTGGCCTCCGGGTCGGCAGGAGCAGGAAGATGTATTTCATCATCATCCGCATCCACGGGAAACGTTCACGGATTACACTGGGCCAGGCCAAGGTCGGGGATGGCCCCGGCATATCGCTGAAAGAGGCCAGAGCGAAAGCTGGGGAGGTAAGTGAGCAAACTGCCCTTGGTATTGACCCCCGCCAAACCAGGGCCGCTGAGAAGACCGCTAACAGGCAAAGGTCAGAGAACACCTTTGAAGCCGTCGCCGACTTATATATAGAACGGTACGCCAAGAAGCAGAAACGGACCTGGCGGGAAGACAAGCGAATCATCAATGTCTACTTAAATCCGGCATGGGGCGACACCCCTATCACGGACATCACCCGCGCCGACGTTGTCAGGTTACTTGATGACGTAGAGGATGCAGCCGCCGCAAAGACCGGCAAAGGCCATTACATGGCGAACAGGGTCTGCGCCTGCGCCCGTAAGATCTTTAATTGGAGCATTGATGAAAGGGCTCTTCTTGAGAACAACCCTATCGGCAGGAAGATGAAAAGAGGCGTTGAAGGTTCCCGCAAGCGGACCTTTACAGATGAGGAAATTAAGGCAATTTGGAGCGCGGCTGATGATATCGGTGGCTTCAAAGGCGGCGCCGTTAAAATGCTAATGCTGACCGGACAGCGTCTCGGGGTGGTAGCCGGGATGAAACATTCCGAAATAGTCGGCGATGTGTGGACTATCAGTGGTGATGAGGTCGGCAGGTCGAAGTCTAAACGCGATCATCTGGTGGCGATGTCAAAGCAGGCGAAGGCTGTTTATGAAACGATGCCAAAGATCGATGGCGTCGATCACGTTTTCTCCGATGGCCGGCGCGGAGATAAAGCCATCGCAATCGGAGGCAAGATTAGAAACATGATGACAAAAGAAGGGGCAGGATCTGAGTGGTGTTTCCAGAACCTGCGATCTCTTGTTGCGACTCGGATGCGCAGCCCCTTGGCAGTGTCACCCATAATCGTTGATTTGGTCCAAGGCCGTATCGATAACTCGGTCCTTTCAAGGCATTACGATGCCAACGAATACGTCGAGGAAAAGCGGACAGCGTTACAGGCGTGGGCGAACCTGCTCGATGAGATCGTTGGCGACACCGACCGCGACAATGTGGTTCCGATTAAGGAGGCTCATGATGATTAAGCGCAAGAGGTCCACACTAATCGGGTCGAGAAAAGTTATCAGGATTAAACGAGAAAAACCCCAAATCCTAGAAACGCCGACAGACAATTTTGAAGATATTTGGCCAGAATTGATTGATGCGCTCACCACATATTATGGAGGGCATGATTGGGGGCAGACAGATCCTGATTGGGCTTCTGTAGCGATGGGGCTTGCAATGGAATACCTTCCTGCATTTCAAGTTCCAGCCACGAAGAAGCCCCCCGGAACCAATCCAGAAACGCTCAACGATCTCTTATTTGTTTCGGAGATGCAAAAACGGATTTCTAAGGGTGATAGTATAGGGAAGGCCGCTAAAAATGTGGCTAAGAAATTTCCAGAACTCGCTAAAACGCAGAGAGCGGCACAGGATAAGTATCGCAATATAAGAAAAGATAAGAATAGGTTTCTTCGTCTCATTTATCTGTATGAGACGTTAGGTCCTCAAAACAATTAAAATTGTGAAGTAATTCAGAAACCGGATTGCTTCACCTCCCCCCTGCCATGCGATTGCTGTTGGTACGACGTATCACAGGACAAATCGCAGAGGTGGGTTATGCCGACAAATCACAACCGAGTTGATATTGCTAATCAAAATTCTCTCCCCGAACGCCTGATCGGTCGTAGAGCCCTCACCGAGATGTTGGGCGGTATCTCCATGATGACGCTTTGGCGGCGTGAGCACGAGCCGGGGTTTCCCAAGAAAATGAAAATCGGAGGCGGCGTCTTCTGGCGGTTGTCCGATGTGATGAATTGGATAGATCTGCACGCGCAAGATGATGGCCATATCTCACAACGCCAAGTCTTGCTGAACGGCGGCACCGTCGAGGCAGCCCGTGACTGACATCAAGGACCAGTGGTCTCGCGTCTCTGACGGCGATTCTCAGTCGCGGGCTTTGGTCCCCTGCAGGGTCCAGAGGCTATTTCGATGACTGGGCCGAAGTCATCAATTATGCCTGCAACAGCAGTTAGAGATCCGGATTTAGATCACGCCGCGTTCCGTGTGTTATCCGTTCTATGCATCTTCACGGACAAAGGTGGTGAATGTTTCCCGAGTCTCAAGACTATTGCTAAAGAACTTGGAATATCGCCTCAAGCCGTTCATCGGCAGATTAAGAATCTAGAGCGACTCGGTCATATCAAAATCACCACTCGGTTTCGTAAAGATGGAAGTCAGACATCGAGTCTATATCAAATTCTAGGCCTTCAACATGAAGTTGAAAGGTGTTCACCTGATGTTGACACCCCATCAACACCAGAGGTTGACCCCCCATTAACATCTGATGTTGACCCTATTAACGACCCATCTGAACAACCCAAGAAGAATATATATAAACTTCCGTTATCTCATGAACAGGAACCAGACCCAGAAGAGCTCTTTAATCGCTGGTATGCGTATTATCCCAAGAAGGTCGATAAGGGGGGAGGCCGAAAGGCTTTTAAATCAGCCCTTCGGAAGACCTCTTTTGAAACACTATTAGATGGTGCCAAGCGCTATGCAGAGTGCGAGACATCGAAGGGCACCCCCAAACAATTCATTTCTGGTCCTGCAAAATGGCTAAATGGCGAGCGCTGGCTTGACGAATACGACGGCAATTGTCCGGCTTCTCTCGATGAATGGGGTTCATACATTTCGAACTCAAATAGTGGAGGACTGACCGATGCAGGTTAAGGAACTTATGCAGCGGATTGATGCTATGTACCCAAGCGCTTTCACAAACGAAACCTCCCGGCGGTCGTGGGGAAGTACATTTTATGAAATTCTTAATCCCTTTGAAGGCGAAACACTTGCCCGCGCTTGGGACGCGACGATGCGGGAGTATATCAAGGTCGCCTTTCCCAAACCGGGCGAGATCCTGACTTACTGTCATCGAGAAAAACCGGCTGCAACAAATGATGGAGGTTTTTGTCGCAATTGGAAATGGATCGAAAGGCGCAAGTCAGAACACATCGAAAATTGGAATAACGGAAATCCCAAACTTCGGAATGATGCCGAGCGAGAAGGCTGGCAGTACCAGCTTAATAACGAACTCTGGAAAAAGGCCAACCGTGTCGCCCAACAAGAATATATCCGGTTCAAGGGTGGCACCCCTTTGCGAAACGAAAACATGATGTTTTCCGAACATCAGATTGCATCCATCCGGGGGGATTTCGTGAACAAAGGTAGCCAAGGCGGCAACCTCGGAAGGTCTGCGGGTCAGGCAATGAATGCCGCAAAGAGGAAAAATGTTAACCCACAGCCCACAATCAAACGGGATCAACCAAACGAGAAAGGAAATCAAAATGACTAAATCGAACAACATTAAAAATGCGTTTATCGGACTAATAATTCAGTACATGGATTAAGCACCTAACGTTATGACAAAAAAGAATAAAACCAATAGGCCACCCCCCAAGGTTCGCTCAGAGCTTGTTTATCGTATCGGCTATCATGCACAAAGAGAATGATCGGTGTATGGGGGGTATGGTCACCAGGTAATTCATAGCAGAAAACTCTAAACAAAAACGATCCAGTTTGCAGGGTTCACATCAGTTTACTGCTTGCTGATCCTGACAATCAGTGTCGTGTATTGTGGGGAACGCCATGACAAAATGGAACTCGTACTTAGTTCTTATTTTTGGATTGATCATTCAAAATAATTGAGACGACAGGTACATTTTCCTCAGATATTGAAACTAGTATTGTTCTCACATTATTAGAAACGGTAATTTCATTAGAACTTATACACTCACCAACCACACCTAAACGCTTTGGCACTAGGTTATCAATCGAGATGAAGAACCTGAACTCGCAACTTTCAAAAGCACAAATATTCTCGCCAACGCTTAGTTTACAATGATGCCGATCGTTCACATACGCTATGATGTCCTCAGGCCCTATAATGCCGGTAACGCGCACAACAAGTTGTCGCTTTTCCTTATTCTGCTTTAGTTGTTGTCCCATAAAGAAACACATTTCTCCTGCCAATACCGACAACCAATTTTATTCCAATGTAGCAGTCGAGAGACCGGTACTGTCACATTAAACCCGCTTTGACGATCATATCCTGAACTCAAAATTTTGGAATGAAAAATCAGACCCCATTCCGCTATTTCAATACATCACCTGAAATTATCCGGCTTGCTGTGATGGCCCTCAATCTTTTCGTTGCCTTCCTGGTATTTGCTCCCAACGGTATTACCGGCGGGCGGTTTGAAAAGTTCAGGTGAATGAAGACTGGAGGTTTCTGTATTCTGGATCATTTGACGTTACATTGCCTCAATTGGCCCCGGATAGGATGGCAATGCCCGCGAATACGAGGGCAATTCCGAGCCATTGCGGCCCGTTGATACGCTCGCGTAAAATGATCCAGGCCAGCAGCACCGTGATTACACCGAAAGTCGATGCGGTTACGGCAGCCACTTCCGCGTTGGCTCCCTGACTGCCCGCGAAGAGCGCAATATAACCGCCGGAGTCCAACAAACCCTGCACTGTCAGAAACGGCCACCATCTAACTGGCAACGCAGGCGCACGCCGTCTTCCGGCGAAAATGAGAATAAGGGTCGCGAGGCTGACTAGACGGCCCATCCAAAGCGTCTGGATTTCGCCATAGATCGGCGCAGCGGCCTGACCGGCAACAACCAAAACCGCATAGGCAATACTGGATAGCACGGCGATAAGGACTGTCTTACGGAACTTCTTACGGATACGGCTGACTCCGGCGCCTCCAGTCTCCGCGCTCCACGCGACAATGGCGGCGCCGGCGATGGTCACGGCCATCGCGGCCCATTCAATCATTCCTGGCCGAACACCGCTAACGACAAAATAGAACAGCAGCACCAGGACCGGATGGGCAGCGACGATCGGTGCAACGACACTGACCGGTCCACGTGCCAACCCCAGATAAAGGAGTAGCGTCATCACGGTTGTCGCTGCACCGTTAATAGCCACCAGCCAAAGGCCGTGCGTGTCCCATACAATCTGCGCACCGGCGCCCCAAACCCATAGGCTGACCAGAGCCGTACTGGCAAGCAGCATACCGAGCAGTGCGTTATGGTGACCGATGGCACGGCTTGAAAACCGCCCCATAAAATCGGCCGATCCCAAGCCGACAGCACAGATGCCACCGAACAGAGCCGCATTCATGGTGACGCCTCCACTACCTTTCGCAGGCCGGCGGATAAGGTGTAGGCAATGTCCGCAATAGAGCAGTAAATCGGCCGGGCTCTCTGGGTCATTCAGTGTGGATTGTCCCCGATAAACTTGACAATTTCACTGGCAAAATCCTCCGGTGCATCCTGTTGTAGCCAATGAGAAGCGTTTTCGAGCCGGACCAGTGTGGCATTTGGAATTTCTTTAGCCAGTTTCTCTCCATCGTTAATTTTCTGCCACGGGTCATGTACACCCCACAACACCAAAGTCGGCGCTGAAATTTCACGATGGCGGTGAACCAGCATGGTGGTGTGATTGGTGTTGAGCGAACTGGCATTTCGAATGAGGCTAATCTTGCCTTCCTCGGTGCTATAGGGGGCGACGATATTGCGCTCAAATTCCGGCGTCAGGCGATCCAAGTTGTGTAAGCCATCCGGTAGGCCAGAAGCCACAAACGCGGCAATCTCAGTCGCCGGCTTGGAGCGCCAGTCCGGATTCCCCAAATCAATCATGTCGTCGATTGGCCAAGAATCGTAAGCGACTACGTTGGTTAACACCAACCGTTGGACCCGATCCGGGTGCTCAATGGCCATGATCAGGGCGACGCCGCCGCCAGTGTCATGCCCGACGATTGTTGCCTGGCTGATATCGAGCGCGTCCATGAAACTTAAGATCATTCGCGTCTGAGCACGGAGTGATCGATCGAACTGATCACGCTTGTCTGAGTAGCCGTGGCCAAGAAAATCCGGCGCTAAAACCCTGCAGTGCGGCTCAAGTAGCGGGATCACGTCGTGATACAAATAGGACCAGGTTGGAATACCGTGCAACAGGATAACCGGTTCACCCATTCCCACGTCGGTATAGGCAACCTCCAGCGGGACGTCAGCGAGATTGTCGAGGTTCAACTTTTTCTGGCGCGAAACGAACTGCTCAAAATCGTCGGTCATACCTTCTCTCATTATCTAACGGATTGATACCGCATTCAGAACTGCGCGGACTTCTCCGTCACCTCCTGATACCAGATCATCCGAGTTCCGATTTTGCCGCGCACTTTCCACTTCATGGATTTTGGAGTCGCCTCAATGGCATCTAAAAGGTCTTGAATGTGCGTACGAATGACATTTCCTTCATCTTCGCTGATCGCCGGGAATTCCTGAATGTGTTCCGGCACACGTTTCAGGTTGGTCGTGAATGTGTGATAAAAACCCCAGTCATGGGACATCATGTCACAGATATAACGAACATCAATGTGCTTGTTCCCATCGGCGGGCGAGCCCAGCGGATGCTCCAGCATCAGCACAAGCGTGTCTTTAAAATCTTTGAGGTTAATTTCAACGATCTGCATTTTCTCGAGCAGCAAATCGGTCGTAGATATGGTGGGCATATCGATATCCAGTCGCCCCTCAAACGGAATACGGTGGCAAAAATAAAGTTCATCGGCAAATACATCAACGTTCAGATTTGATTCAGGGTGAAGATAAATATGCCGTGTACCTTCCGAGGCGACATAGACGCCCTCATCAGGGACATAACCCTCACCGATAAGGAACTCTCGGATTTCCTGATTCTGGCTTTTTAAACCAGCAAAATCCACATCGGTCAAAACACGAGCCATATCGTCAAACAGGTGCAGATTTTTCGGGCACTGAATTCGATAAGCGATTGAGCCGAGGATTCGCAATTGAATTCCACGTTTCTCCGCTTCGCTGACCAACCGAAGGCCCTCATCGACAAATTCCAAGTGCAGGTTTTGGCTTTCTTCAGACATCAACCATCCTCTCGTTTGTTATCCGAAATATTATGCCATCGAGTCTCATTGAGCCCCGAAACCTTGTGGTTTCGGGGCTAGGGGAGATTGCGGATTGGCTCCGCATTATTATTCTATAGGAATTTCCTTGAACGCAAGGGTAACGTCGATGCCCTGCGCTTTTCGGATCTGCTTCATAACTGAATAGAAGACGAGGCCGATCACGAACACGCCGCCGACAATGGCAACCTGCTGCGGATCGTGTCCCGCCGCCGACGGATCAAGATACAGAGTCCAAAAATAGAACTGAGCAGCGGCACAACCCAACGTGCAGGCCACGGTCATCATTGGCAGTCCCATAATCTTCTTGGTCGCGATTGGTGATTTTTCGTAGATCTGCGGACGCAAGTAGGGGAAGAAGATCCCCGCGCCGAGAACGATACTCCACGCCAAAACCGCGGCTTCGATCAGGATCACAATGGCCGAGAAGAAGTCCGTGAAGACGAAAAGGGCCATGAACACGATAGTGACGAGCGTGCTGACGATGATAGCCACCACCGGCGTATGACGCGTTGGCGAAATTGTCGCCCACGCCTCAGGCGCGATCCGGTCGAACGACCATGCCACAATGGCGCGGACGCCGAACGTTTGCATTCCCGGTATCCACATCCACATCCAGAAGATGAAGCCTAGGGAAACCAAAACACAGACCACCGCCGATCCGGTTAACACGCCGGCCAGAAGCGTAATCGTCGGGTCAACTTGGACACCAACGCCTGTCAGAAGGTTAAAGGCCGCGGTGCCGAGGAACTCGTAACCGAACACATCTAGGCACAACGTAATGGTGATGACCCAGATAATGGTCGCCAAAATTATCGCACCCAGCATGCCATAGGTCTGCGACTTCTCGACAGACTTCACTTCGCCGCCAATGGCAATGGAAAAAGCGGCGCCAATCAACGGCAGGAAGGGCCAATTGGAAACCAACCACGTCTGGTTCCAGTCGATGTTCCCGTCCCATCCCCATCCGGCTTCCTTGCCCGATGCAATAATCGCCTGATAGGGCTCCTTGGTTTCCAGAATTGGGCTCATCAGTGTATTGAAGCTTGCGATAAATTCCTCGTTGGATCCGCCCATCAGAACGGCGATCAGCAGGATAGAGCCAAGAATTGCTGCGGACAGAACGAACCGTTGGGTCGCCAAATAAAACCGCATGCCCGATGACAGGATAATGCCCGACAGAATTAGAATTGCCGAACCGATAATAAATGTCGGCCACGGCTCCAGAACCCACGCACCGGCGTTTACCCATGCATCGCTGCCGGTCAGATATCCGATGAACGTGAAGGCCGGCGAAATACCGAGAAGGATGATCCAGTACGCCGCGATCGCGCAATAGAAAAGCCACGCGGTGATTTCCACCAGACTCAGGGTCAGGGCGAGACCAGGTGGCAGAATACGCGATGCGAATACATAGATGCCACCAGATCTGGGCAGCGTCGTGGACCAAGTGATAAATCCGAACGCAATGCAGCACATCATTGCCGCTGCAAGCAGACAGGCCCAGATGAGATCGCCGCCCGGGTAGAATGCGGGCCCGTAAAGCATAATGCTCGCGACGCCAAGTCCGACGCTGACGAGACCGAGATTGTAAATAAAGGTATCCAGTCCGCTCGCCGTCCGAATCAATCCGGACGCCTTGCGAAGAAAAATCCTTTGTTCGCCTCCTGTATCTTCTGACATATCTTTGTCCCCTTTTGTTGTTTCAAAGTCTTAGGCCAGATGGGTGTTTGCGCACATTAACCTTGTGTCAATTGGACGCTTGTCACCTCGCCTTCGCTGAGGGTCACCAACACGCCTTGCAGGATTCCCTCCGGATATACACTGCCGGGATTGACGCATGTGGTCCTCCCGATCTTAATGTTGCCGCGGCCTTCATGAATGTGACCGTGGATTCCCAATACCGGTTGATGTTCCTCGATCACCTTGTACAAAGCACTGCTCCCGGCCTGCATGGACACCGGGTTGCCCATGTCAAACACGACCTGAAGGTTTTCATCGAGCTTTGGACAGCGATCGAGCACCGTGCCATGGGGTGGCACGTGCACATTGAAAATACATTTTTCCATGTTCTTCACCTGCGGCAACAGCACAGCGAACTTCGCTTCATATTCCTCCTCGGAATATTCACGCTCGGTATCCCAAGGCGTCTTGGTGGATCCGCCGCAGTGCAAAATCTCATAACCCTTGAACTCAGTAATCTCCATTTCATGGTACTGGATGTGAGACGCGTTATTGAGTATCGGGTCGATCTCAAAGAAATCGTCATTGCCGGGGCTTGTGATCAGCGGGATGTCCGTACCGGTCAACTTTTCCGCCGCATAGTCGGCCCATTCCTGAACACGTTCGACAACGAGTTTCTTGAACAGCGTATGCTGGGCTTCGGGGTCATTCTTGATGGTCTGGAACTCGGATTCCGTCATGACCGTGGGATAGAACCCCTGATTGTTAACTCGTTTAATGAATTCGTCGAGTTCATCCTGGGAATCCATCGTGACTTCGTCGCCGGTTTGAAATCCCTTGAAAGTTCCATCTGTCTGTTCGGTGATCGGGATAACCGCCTTGCCGGTCAGATCGCCGCCCATGACTAAGAGGTCGGCACCATAAAATTTTGCGCCGTTAACGAATTTCTTGAAACAGATGGAGGAACCGTGCAAGTCGGATGCAAAGAATATTACAACCTTATCGCCTGCGTCCTTTTTCTTCTTATTCCAAAACATCGAAACCTTCCCCCTCAGAACTTGGTCAGATACTTATCTATCTCCCAGCTAGAGACTTGGTTGTGGAAATCCCACCATTCATCGCTCTTGAGATCGACATAGGATTTCTTAAGCTCAGCCCCCAACACCTGCTCGGCGAGAGGGTCCGCATCAAACGCCTCGATCGCTTCCAGCAACGTCCTGGGCAGGAGTTCAACTTTCTCTTGTTCAAGTTGTTCGTCACTTTGTTCGTACATGTTGATGTCGAGTGGATCACCCGGGTCGAGATCTTGCTCGATACCGTTCAGGCCGGCGCCCAGCATCATTGCCGCCGCCAGATACGGGTTCATCGCGGTATCAACGGCGCGGCATTCCCAGCGGGCGCTGGACAGATAGGCGCCTTCGTCCGGATTGGCGGCGCCCTCTACCTCGGGACGCAATTTTGGCACCCGCAGCATATGGGTCCGGTTGTTACCACCATACGAGATGAATACCGGTGCCCAGGTATAGCCAGTCATGGAGCCGGTTTTGACCAGGCGTTTGTACGAATTCACCGTTGGGCAGGTTGTCGCAACGATGGCCTTGGCGTGTTTCTTAATTCCACCAAGGAACTGATAGGCGACCTTCGATAACCCACAGCCACGTGGATCGCGGCTGTCACCGCTTATGTTCTTTCCCGTTTCCAACGATGTCAACGACATGTTGAAATGCGCTCCACTGCCCGTGCGATCTATATAAGGCTTTGGCATGAACGTCGCTTCCCAACCATGACGGCGGGCAATTTCCTTGGTCAGCAGCCGCCATAGCACAAAGCGATCGGCCATGGTGAGTACGTCAGCATAAGCAAAGTCGAATTCGTATTGACCATTAGCGTCTTCATGATCAAATGAATATACATCCCACCCCAGTTCGTTCATGTAGCTAACGACTTCGTCGAGATATTCCATTGCCTCAAGTGTCAGGGTAAAATCGTATGCTGCCTTCGACATTGTATCGTTTGGATTGTGCGGCTTGATGATGCCATCGCTGTTATCGACGACATAGAGTTCGCATTCGATCCCCAAGTTTAAACCATAACCCATTTTGGCGGCGCGCTCGACCTGCTGGCTGAGCAGGGTGCGCGAGCACATGTGCCATGGATCATCGTGGTATTTCAGATTGCCGGGGCACCAGGCGATCTCGGGACGCCAAGGCAATTGGGTGACAGCGCTCGCATCAGGGTGGATCGCCAGTTCGTCGTCGTTGGGGCCCTGCCCAAGTCCGTCCAGGGCCGCACCGGTAAATAATTCGGAACCCCGCATCATCCGTTCGAAATGGTGAACGGGAACGGTTTTACCTTTCGGTATGCCATGCGCATCGACATAGGAAGCGAAACAGTACTTAACGCCCTTTTTGATCAATTCCTCTTGTTGGCGCGCCCAGTCAGCCCCGGATTTTTTGCTTTGTTTACTTTTGTTCGAGATTTTTTCACTCATATAAATTGATTTCCAAATTGTGCACTAAACCATTTTAAAGGCTCGGATGCACGTTAACGCGGCGTGATAATTCCGCATTTTCGTCTATTGACAGTATTCTAAAAAAACAACCACTCCCCCTCTAGTCTCCTACCTTTTGCCCGAATTATTTGCTTCGTTCAACTGGCAATTGGCCCTCAATCCTGCTTCCGGTGGAGATGGTTTTTTCATAAGAACCATCCTTCTCATGGAGACGACATGACTATCGAGCAGAATTAAGAATGTAGGAGAATAATTAATTAGTCAATTAATTAAGAGAGTGCCTACCGTCACTTCTCACCAATATTAAGATCGAAAGGTTTAAATACTGACGCTCGTGGGCCAGGGATTACTGCCTGCTTGGTCGTCGGAACCAAGCTGAGTCCAAATCTGCCGGCGCAGGGCCACAACCGCCTGATCGAGGTCGAAATCGTCGAGAATGACACCCCGCACCATAACGCCGTCCAAATGAGTTGAAATAAATTGTGCAAGCGAATTTGGGTCAACAGGCGCGAACAGGCCTTGTTGAATCCCCAGACGAATACATTCGGAGAGAATGCGCTTTTCTTCGTCATAGAATTGACGAATTTGGCGGTCAATGGCCGGAATTTTTGTCTCTGACCCTGTATAGTCCAGACTGACTTTCACGAACTTATGAATCGGTGCGTACAACTGAACATGATTGTTTAGCCAGTTGTCGATAATATCGGCGGGATTATCGTGGAGGGCTTGGAGATGGCTAAAATTTTTGAAAGCCTGATCAACAGCAAACTCAATTGCCGCACGAAATAGGTCCTCCTTGCTTTCAAAGTAGTAGTAGATCAACGCGGTATTAACCCCGGCGGAATTGGCGATATCCTTGATTGTCACCGAGGCGAAATTGCGCTCGGCAAATAGGTCAAGCGCGGCCGAGGCGAGTTCCTCACTACGTTCGAAGCGAGCCTTGCGCGATGCGCCAGATGGACGTCCGCGCGGGCTTGATTTCTGTGTTTGAAGGTTCTGCTTTGCCACGAGTTCTCTCTTGTCCGGTCAATGATCTGCCTTCGGTTCTGGTATGGCTCACGCGTCCTGCTTGGTGATATACCGCTGGTAGATAAATCACATTGTCGACAGGAATAACAGGCCTAATGGAACGGCCTTTGGCAACAGCGCCAAAGTGGCGAATTTTTAGAAAGGCTTGGTTCCTTAACGAATTCCTATCGACTCCCCGAGGCGGAGTTGACCAGCGACACCATAAGTTTAATCACTTGCCATACCAATGGGCTTTCATGCAGACTTCCTCAATATTAATTAATTGTCTAGTTAAAAAAAATCAAGGGAGAATGGTATGCCTGAGGGGGAAAGCAGACGCCATGCGGCAAACGAAGAGTCATTTCGTCACCTGTGCGAGGCCGATCCGGTACTGGTAGATGTGCTTCCGGCTATCGATGTCGTACCCGGCATGACCCGCGAAACGATCCTGACGTCAGGACCGCCAATGCCGTGGAAAGATTATATCGGCGGTCAGCGCGATGCTATCATTGGCGCTGCCTTATTTGAAGGCGTTGCGGACTCAGCTGAGGAAGCAGACAACAAATTTTCTTCCGGTGAACTGCAGGTCGATGGTTGCCACGACTACAAATGTGTCGGTTCGCTTGCCGGTGTATATTCGGCTTCCATGCCGGTGTTCGTAGTTGAAAACCGAGCCGGTGGAAACACGGCCTTCTGCAATATGTATGAAGGTACCAATCCGCGGCGACTGAACTACGGTGTCTACGACGAAGGCGTCAAAGAGCGCTTGCTTTTCGTTAACGATGTCATCGCGCCGGTAATTGGTGAGACTGTACGTCAAGCGGGCGGTGTTCCCCTCAAGCCTCTGATGAAGCGGGCACTTCACATGGGCGACGAATTGCACAGCCGCAGCACCGCAGCTTCGCTGCTACTGACACGTGAAATTTTTCCACACATGCTTGATCAGGTTGCCGACAACCACGAAGGCGTTGCGCAAACGCTTAACGCCCTGACGGAAGACCATTATTTCTTTCTCCGCCTGTCCATGGCGGCGGCGAAAGCCACGGCTGATCACGCACACGGGATCGAAGGGTCGAGCATGGTCACGGCAATGGCTTTCAACTGCCAGGGATTCGCAATTCGAGTTAGCGGCCTAGGCGACACATGGTTCAAGGGACCGCATGCGGACGTCCAAGCGAAGCTTTTCGATGGACACACCGAGGATGAAATTGCCTGGATGGGCGGCGAGAGTACGATTACCGAAACCATCGGTCTAGGCGGTTTTGCCCAAGCTTGCGCGTTTGCCCTACAGCAGTATCAAGGCGGCTCTGCCGAAGCCATGATCAAGCGAAACGAAGAGTTGTATCGGATAACGATTGGTGAGAACCCGGACTACCACATTCCGGTTCTCGGCTACCGCGGCACACCTACGGGCATAAACATATTTGAAGTTTGCGACACCGGTATTTTGCCTGCCATGGACATCGGCATTGCCGGAAAGGATGGCGGTCAAATCGGTGCCGGACTGGTCCGCGCACCGAAGCAATGTTTTACAGACGCCGCAAAGGCCTATAACGAACGTTACGGCGGGCACTGACACCTCCCTCCCGGTAGCGGCCAACGAAGAATGCGAAGCTTCAAGCCGTGCAGATCAGCCGTTATCATTTGTTTCGATTAGGGTCTTTCCAAGGAGGCGCTTTTGAGCGGCTACAAGACCTTTCAATTGGGCGATACAGAACTGCAATCAGGCGCGGTTCTGCCCAATGCAAAGCTAACCTACCAGACATACGGCGAGCTGAACCCCGCACGGGACAACGTCATTGTTCTACCGACGTTTTACACGGGCACGCACATGCGAAACGAAGGCTTCTTCGGACCCGGCCGCGCCATGGACCCAGCGCGCCACTTCATCGTATCGGTCGACATGTTTGGAAACGGTTATTCGTCATCGCCCAGCAACACATCCACACCCCTAGACGGGCCTCGGTTTCCGAACATCACTCTATTTGACAACATTGCCTGCCAACACCGCCTGCTGACCGAGGAACTGGGTGTCGAAAGCATCGCCCTTGTCGCCGGATGGTCCGTCGCTGGGTGTCAATCCTATCAGTGGGCGGCGCAATATCCGGATATGGTTCGCGCCATTGTGCCATTCTGTGCCTCGGCGAAGGCATCACCACACAATATCGTTTTCCTTGACGGTGTGAAGGCGGCACTGCAAGCCGATGCGGCTTGGAACGAAGGTGATTATGACAATCAACCGGAACGAGGGTTGCGCGCATTCGGACGCGTTTACGCGGGATGGGCCTTTTCTCAAACCTTCTACCGGGAAGGTCTTTACCGGGAACTCGGATTTGAAACATTCGAAGACTTGCTTATGGACTGGGAGGAAGATCACCTCAACTGGGACGCAAATGATTTGCTGTCCAAAATTTGGACGTGGCAGAACACTGATATCAGCGCCAATAATCTTTATGGCGGAGATTTCGAAGCAGCGCTCGGCGCCATTAAGGCCAGGGCTGTTCTGGTTCCCTGCAGTGATGATCTTTATTTTCCGCCGGAAGATAATGCCATTGAGATCCGGCACATGCAGAACGCAGAACTACGAACTTATAAATCACCTTGGGGACATTGCGTCGCCAGTCCGGGTAATGATCCGGGGTTCGAGCAATTTTTGGATGATTGCATCCTGCAGGCAACCGGAAAATAAAGACTCTGCTGACCCAGACTAATAGGTCCAGTTTACCACCATGACATAGCTCCCCAGAGCCGATGTCCCAAGTCCAACATCCATCCTCAGCGAGTGATCAGTTTTTGGATGGGTGCGAACAGCGTAGGTTGCCGGAAAAACAATTTCGACAGAAAAAACAGCCATCGCGCAATCTGTTCATTTAATTGGAAACCGAAAAACAAAACGGCTCCACCAAACAGAGGCAGGATTGCTGTGTGACCTATTTTCCACGTGGTGCCATGGGCCAGGACACTTCCTGGTAGCGCATTGCCGAGATCATCACGACAGCACCGCCCTTTGACGAAGAAGACTATTCCGGCCGCATAACTTTATCGCGGTGACCGATCTTGCCGGCGGATACCATCGTTCCAAGCGTATCCAGGATGACCCGGCAAGCCAGTTGGGAAGTACTGTCGTTCACATCGTAGGGAGGTGAAACCTCCACCACTTCCATTGCGCACAGACCCTCTCGGGCAACAATACGTACCATTTCAAGCGCCTCACGCGGTGTGAACCCGCCCGGCTCCGGTGTCCCCGTGCCAGGTGCGAAACCGGGGTCAATGCTATCGATATCAAATGACAGATAAACTGCATCGGCGTCCTTCCACGCCAATTCTAGGGCTAGGTTTGCCGTCCCTTCGGTGCCTAACTCCTCAAAGTCCTTCATGGTTATCACGCTGGTTCCTCGATCCCGGGCCACTTCCGAACCTGGCCTATTTCCGTACCAACCGCCAATGCCAATCTGGACGAGATTTTTTGGCGGACAATTCGACAACCCGACATCGTGCATATGACTGTGATGCTGGTGCGTCTTAGAGTGATCCACACTTTCGTGATCATTGGTCGTCCAGTACCAAGGCGTCGTATGCATGCGTTCGTCCATATCGATGTCCTGGGTATCGAGATGACGGTCAAAATGGATGATGCCAACATTGCCATCGATGTGGGGTGCGACGCCACGAACATTGGGATAACCCAGGCTGTGATCCCCGCCAACGATAATGGGAAAGGCACCGGATGTGTAGATATGTGAAACAGCCTTTGATACCTGATCAAAGGTTTTCTCAATACTGCCCGGAATAACAAAGATGTCGCCAGCATCACACATGTCCAGTTCTTCAAAAAGATCGACGGCGCCATCCACACAGTAGCCATCGTATAAAGCAGATATTCGCCTGACGCCCTGGGGTCCAAACCGCGTTCCCGGTCGATAGGTCGTTCCACCATCAAAGGGCGCGCCGACGAATGCGGCTTCGTACTGTCCTACTTCACGAATGTCCTCGCAGTAGGGGGTCTTCATGAATGTATTGATCCCGGCAAACGCGGGTAGATGGCCCCGGCTAAACAGTGAGATTGTGCGGTCGTTGATCGAGTCCGCGGCTTCCAGCCCGAGTTCCAGCCCCCTCTCAATCTCCTCTTCCTGTTTGGTTTGCGAAATGCGTTCGAGACGCTTAAGGTTGCGGTTGCCGCGAAGTTCGCCGGTTTTTGGGTCAGGCATTTCTTGTACTCCATCGTTGACTAGTCATCGGCCCATCAGCCTGGGTTGACACACTCGACGCTAGCGCCAAAATGCTGGTGTTCCCGGGTCATCTGCCCAGACGCTTCCGGAACGGGCTGTATCGAGCTTGTAGTCCGTAGCGTTCACGCTAAAGAGGTTCCGCGCCAGTTCACGGGCAGCGGCGATCGGCTGATTAGGATCGGAATCGACGTCGCCTCGGCGATTGCCGATGCCGGTCACCTCCCCTACAAACATATGGTTGAGATAACGGGCCATTTCCTGCATCTGTTGCATGATGGCTAGACGAGCAGAAAAGTTGCTTTCTTCCGCGCTCAGCAGCAGCACGTTCCGTTTCCACTGCAGCCGCTCGACGACCCGGTCCGAAGCCGGATCCGACAGGGAGATGTAACAGAACATTCTGTCAAAAAATGTCTTGAGGATTCCGGAGATGCCGTACCACCAGATTGGAGTCGCAAAGACAAGAGCGTCCGCGTCGAGCACCTTGTCCATGAACAGCGTCCGATAGCCATCATCGATAGTACAGTTGCCGGCAGCATCCCGGCAAGTCCGGCAATCACGCAGAAAACCGGTCATATGATCGGCGATGTACACTAGTTCGCTGTCGCACCCGGATTCGAGTGCGCTCTTGTGAAACTCTAGCGCCAGACGCCAAGAGTTTCCGTCACGCCGAGGACTCGCGGCGAGGACAAGAACCTTGGACGGGTGGTTCTTAGGTTCAAAATTTGGATTCGGCATCTCGACTCCTCCGCGTCTTTCATAAAGGGTTGATCAGCCCCCTTTGACAGGTCCACTAAGAATGTTAGTGCATGACCGACCTTTGGTCCACCTGGATGATAGCACTGTCAGAGGAAAACCGTCTTTGACCGTATCTTAGCAAATCCATAAAATCATGGAATGAAAAATAAGAATCCGTTCCGCTATTTCGGTTTCAACAAGATTACCGTCAACATGCGGGTCAAGAGCAAGGCCAGTGTCGATGAACTCACCGATCTGGCGCTGTTCTCTCCGGTCTACGATATTATTTCGCCGGCGCTGCCGGTAGAGTTCACGCTCACCACATACTAAGTGAACGACAGTCGAAACGAACGGGCTGGCTTTATCGAAATGAACGATAAACCCGGCCCGTTTTTTTAAAGCAAAGTGACTTTATCCGGCCCGGGCGCTGATCCACTTTTCGATATCACGCCAGACGGTCTCGCCCTGCAGATCGCGGGTCAGCATATGGTAGCCGTTAGCGTAGAAGATCACTTGCCGGACGGCTTTGCCGGTTTCGGGCAACCGGGAAAGCATCAGCTGGGTCGGTCCCTTTGGGATAATTTCATCTTTTTCCCCGTACAGTATCAGCATGGGCAGATCAATTTTGTGGGCCGCTTGAAGGGCTGCATCCATCAGGTTTGTCAGCCCGTAGACCGCATCAACCCTTGTTTTTTTGATGATCAGTGGATCCCGGCCCAAGGCGCGGAGCATTTCAATATTGTCCGAAGCCATGATCTTGAGGCCCTGGCCCGTCAATTTGGCCCTTGGCATGATGTGGCTGGAAAGCCATAACGCGGTGGTCTGGTACCAGGGCATGGTTTCACGTCCCCAAACCGCCGGTGCGGATAATATGGCGCCGTCAATGTTCAGGGTCTGGTTCAGGTCGCGGGCTTTTTTCAAGGCTACCATAACAACGGCGCCCCCCATGCTTTCACCAAACAGATAGAGCGGCGTGTCCGGATGGCGGACCCGAACAAGGGCGATAATCGTTTCAAGATCCTGTGTTAAGGCTGCAACGCCGGGCCAGATTCCGGCCTCCGGGGTCGCGCCAAAGCCGCGTTGATCAAAGGCATAGGTGGCGACGCCGCGGCTCGTCAGAAAGCTTCCGGGTCCATCAAAGAAATTGCTGTAATCGTTAAAGCCGTGCACGGCGATGATAACGGCTGTCGGGTTTTGGTCTTCAGGCATCCACCTGCGCAGCGGCATACTTGACCCGTCATGGGCGATGAAATGATCACTGTTCAGACGCGGCATTGCTGTTTCATTCCTGGGTTGTTGAATATCTGGGGACGCGCAACCGCCCAGCATTGTCATCAGCATTAACGTGGCCACAGCCATTAATGCCCGGGACGCCATTAGCGGCCATCGCTTGTTGATGTCAGGGACAGAAAAATATCCTCAAGCTCGGCTTCTTTGGTCACCAGATCGGTAATGCTTAAACCCGCCTCAGCGATGGCGCCGAGGATTTCACCACTGTTGTTTTTGCTTGGCGGATAGCAGATACGCAGACGCTGATCACTTTTAAGTTCGACATTAAAGGGTTTCAGGGCTTCGGGAATGCCGGATAGTTTCTCGCCGACGGTGACGGTCATTTCCTTGGCGTCAAGCCTGCGCAACAGGGAGTCCGTTGCTTCACATGTAATCATTTTGCCGTGATCGATGATGGCGATGGTGTCACACAGTTGTTCGGCTTCTTCCAGATAATGGGTGGTCAGCAGCACCGTTGTTCCCTGTTCGTTGAGCTGGCGCACGTATGACCATAATTGACGGCGCAGGTTGACGTCGACCCCCGCCGTGGGTTCATCAAGCACCAGCACCGGGGGGCTGTGGACCATTGCCTTGGCGACCAGCAGGCGGCGACGCATCCCACCTGAAAGGGTGCGCGCATAGGCATCGGCCTTGTCGAGAAGACCGACGGCTTCCAGGATTTCATCGGAACGCCGGGCACGCGCCGGAACACCGTAGAGACCGGCCTGCAATTCAAGGGATTCCCGGGGCGTGAAGAAAGGATCAATATTCAATTCCTGGGGCACGATGCCAATTGACCTGCGGGCTGCGCGCATGTTGGCTTCGATGTCGTAACCCCAGATGCTGGCGCTGCCTGATGTCGGGATTACCAAACCGGCAAGAATGTTGATCAGGGTCGATTTACCGGCACCGTTTGGACCTAACAGGCCGAAAAACGAGCCTCGCGGAATGTTCAAGGAGACGGCGTCCAGGGCGGGTTCTTGAGCGACGCCATTGCCGCCATCGTAGGTTTTGCTCAAATTGATGGTTTGGACCGCATTGTCTGTCATCGGGGTTGGCCAGCCTTTATCGTCAAAGAAGAAAATCGTATCACATGCGGGCTTTGAATGTCTGGCGGCAATCGCTATCATTGAAAGCTCGAAACATATTATGTCATAGGGTGCGCCATGGAAGTCGAAGAAACCATTATCGTCGAACAATCAAGCGTCAGCTGTGACGGCGACGGCGGGCCGCTGGGCCATCCCAGGGTTTATCTGCAAATAGGCAATGATGGTGAAATCGTCTGCCCGTATTGTTCGCGCACCTATAAACTTGCCGAGGGCGCGAGCCAGGCCGCCGGCCACTAATCCCCCGTGTCAAAAAAAGATTCATTATCCGATCCGCGCCACGTTTTCCTGATCGATGGCTCAGGATTCCTGTTTCGCGCCTACTACGGCATCAAGCAACGTATGACCCGGGCCGACGGCACCCTGGTCAATGCCGTGCACGGCTTCACGACAATGCTGATGAAGCTGATTGATGATACAGACGCCGACCACATCGCGGTTATTTTTGATAGCGCCCGCAAGACCTTCCGCAATGACATCTACCCCGAATACAAGGCCAACCGCGACGCCCCGCCCGATGACCTGATTCCACAATTCGAGCTGGTCCGCGAGGCGACCCGCGCGCTCAACGTCGCCTGCGTCGATATGCCCGGCTTTGAGGCCGATGACCTGATCGCCACCTACGCCAGGCTGGCCAAGGAAGGCGGCGCTGACGTCACCGTGGTTTCTTCTGACAAGGACTTGATGCAACTGGTTGATGACAAGGTGACCATGTTCGACGCCATGAAAAACAGGGAAATCGGGCCTGAACAGGTGATGGAAAAATTTGGCGTCGGCCCGGACCGGGTGATCGAAGTGCAGGCCCTGGCTGGTGACGCGTCCGATAACGTTCCCGGCGTTCCCGGTATCGGTCTTAAAACGGCAGCCTTGTTGGTTAATGAATACGGTGACATGGAAGGGGTGCTGGCCCACGCCGGGGAGATCAAGCAGCCGAAGCGTCGGCAAAGCCTGATCGATCATGCAGAAGGCGCCCGTATTTCCAAAGAACTGGTGACCCTGAAAACAGATGTCCCGATCGACGTTCCTTTAAGTGACTTCGCCATAAAGCAGCCGGACGGGGTGGAGCTGCTTGCCTTCCTCGCCGCACAGGATTTCAAGAAACTGACGGAGCGGGTGAAAAGCCGTTATGGCTTTGAGACTGCTGGTGAAGATTTGCCCGCCGCTGCCGCTGAAGATATCAAGGCCACTTACCAGCTGGTTCAGGATCTTGAGGCACTGGAGAACTGGCTTAGCCAATCCCGCGAAAAGGGTGTCGTTGCTGTTGATACGGAAACCACTTCTCTGGACGCAACCCAGGCCGAATTGGTCGGCGTGTCCCTTTCCACCGGGCCCGGCCGGGCCTGCTATATCCCGCTTGCCCACAAGGCGCCTGCGGCCCAAGGCATGTTTGATCTGGGCGACGGCGGTTCTGAAATTGGTGCGGACGATGGCCCCGAGCAGGTGGCCTTTGATCAGGCCCTGAAGTGCCTCAGCGATTTGTTTGCCGACCCAAGCGTTTTGAAAGTGGGCCACAACATCAAGTACGACGCCCAGGTGCTGGCCAACTATGGCATTATTTTGAACGCCATCGATGACACCATGGTGCTTTCGTATGTTCTTGAAGGCGGCTTGCATGGTCATGGTCTTGATGAACTGGCGATGCTGCATTGTGATCATTCGACGATTAAATTCAAGGAAGTGGCGGGTGCCGGCAAGGCGCAGGTGACGTTTGATTACGTCAGCCTTGAGGCGGCGCTGGACTATGCCGCCGAAGACGCCGACATCACGGCCCGCCTGCACGGACTTCTCAAACCGCGTCTGGTCGACGAAGCCATGGTCACCGTTTACGAGACGCTGGAGCGGCCCCTGATTGGTGTGCTCGTGGATATGGAGCGCCACGGCATTAAAGTTGATGCGGTTGAGCTGAAACGCCTGAGCACCGATTTTGAAGCCCGTCTGGGCGATTTGGAAATTGAAATTCATGGCCTTGCCGGACACGACTTTAATGTCGGTTCACCCAAACAGCTTGGTGAAGTGCTGTTCGATGAAATGGATTTACCGGGCGGTAAAAAAGGCAAGACAGGCGCCTATGCTACCGGTGCGGAAATCCTTGAAAAACTGGCCGGTGATGGTCACGCCCTACCGCAAAAGGTTCTCGACTGGCGGCAACTGGCGAAACTGAAGAGCACCTATACGGACGCCCTGATCGCCCAGATTCATCCCGGCACCGGCCGGGTTCATACCTCGTATTCCATGGCCGGAACCTCGACCGGCAGGCTGGCATCATCAAATCCAAATCTGCAAAATATTCCGGTGCGCTCAGAAGAAGGCCGCAAGATCAGGAACGCCTTTATCGCCGAAGAAGGCTGTCAGTTACTAAGCGCCGATTACTCACAAATTGAACTCAGGTTGCTGGCCCATGTCGCCGGTATAGACACCCTGATCGATGCCTTCAAATCCGGCGAGGATATTCACGCGCTGACCGCCTCACAGGTCTTCGGGGTGCCGGTCGAAGGCATGGACCCGATGGTGCGCCGACAGGCCAAGGCGATTAACTTCGGCATTATCTATGGTATTTCAGCCTTCGGTCTGGCCCGTCAGCTGGATATTTCCAATGGCGCGGCCTCTGACTACATCAACGCCTATTTCGAGCGCTATCCGGGCATTCGCACCTACATGGATCAAACCAAGGAAGAGGCACGTAATCAGGGCTATGTTACGACCCTGTTTGGCCGCAAGTGCCATGTCCGCGGAATCGATGACAAAGCGCCGCAGATGCGCGCCTTCGCCGAACGCGCCGCCATCAACGCGCCCATTCAGGGCGGTGCTGCCGATATTATCAAGCGGGCGATGATCGCCATGCCGGGTGCTTTGAGCCAGGCGGGTTTAAATGCCAAAATGTTGCTTCAGGTCCACGATGAACTGATCTTCGAGGTGCCGGATGAAGAAATCGAGGTAACGTCAGGCGTGGTTAAGAAAACTATGGAAAATGCAGCCCATCTGGATGTTCCATTGATTGTTGATGTCGGCATCGGCCATAATTGGAATGACGCCCATTAAAGTGGATTGGAGAGGCAGTGCCCAAGGAACTGAGAAAACTGGTTTTCGATGACGCCGAACTGCGGGCCGCCGCTTACGATTATTGCTTGCGTAACAGCGTCAATATCCCGCAAGCGCCTGTCGATGAAGTATTGGTCAGCGATAATGATGCCAGTGTTCTGGTGCTCAGGTTTTCTGGCTCTTCGACGTTGGAAGTGGAATTCAAGAAGTCATGTAGGGCGTAATCAGCTATCCTCTGTCATCATTTGCGACATCGGAGGGACAGGCAATGGATGCTCAGGATGTATTGGCTCTTGGCCTCGGGGTTACGCCACC